>NZ_JAUQTX010000085.1:0-24047 GCF_059803775.1 Azospirillum sp. UFLA03-27
ACCTTCCCCGGCGGTGTGATCGTCGGCGACGCGGCGGGCTTCCTCAACGTGCCCAAGATCAAGGGCAACCACACCGCCATGAAGTCGGGCATGCTGGCGGCCGAGGCCGTGTTTGAGCTGGTGTCGGCCGAAGCCCCGGCGCGCGAGGCGGTGGCCTATCCGGAGAAGCTGAAGGCGTCCTGGGTGTGGTCGGAACTGCACGCGGTGCGCAACATCCGCCCCGGCTTCCAGAAGGGGCTGTGGGCGGGTCTGGCCAACGCCGCCTACGAGACGGCGACCAAGGGCAAGTCGCCGTGGACGCTGCACCATCGGCACGGCGACCACGAGACGCTGAAGAAGGCGTCGGAGATGCCGAAGATCGCCTATCCCAAGCCGGACGGCGTGGTGTCGTTCGACCGGCTGTCGTCGGTGTATCTGTCGAACACCAACCACGAGGAGGACCAGCCGGCGCACCTGACGCTGAAGGACACGTCGGTGCCGATCGCGGTCAATCTGGCGCTCTACGACGCGCCGGAGACGCGCTACTGCCCGGCGGGTGTGTACGAGATCGTGCGGGCGGAGGACGGCAGCGACCCGCGCCTGCAGATCAACGCGCAGAACTGCGTGCACTGCAAGACCTGCGACATCAAGGACCCCACCCAGAACATCAACTGGGTCGTCCCGGAGGGCGGCGGCGGCCCGAACTATCCGGGCGGGATGTAAGGTCCCGCTTCTGCCGCCGCTTTACCGCCGCGGGCCGAAGCGCTTGCGCGGGGCGCCGCGGAAACCGGCCTTGGGCGGCGGCTCGCGCCGCTGCCCGGCGGACCGCGCCCCGCGCGTGGCGAGAAGGTCAGCCAGACGCCGGCTGATCTCGCCGCGGCGGCTGCGCACCGCCTCCCGTTCCGGGAACAGGGACGGGAACTTGCGCGCCGCCCAGTAATAAAGGTCGCAGGCCCGCGACAGCCCCTCCAGCGCCGCCCCGTCCAGCCCGTCCAACCGCGCCGGGACGAAGCGCCCGAGGGGAGACGGCTCCCCGGCCTCCACCGTGCCGAGGATGGCGGCGAGGATGCGCGCCTCCGCCTCGTCCTCCAGGTCGGCGGGGATCAGCAGCAGGTCCAGCTTGGCGGGCAGGGTCAGCCGCCGCTCGTCCAGCATCACCGCCAGCCGCCGCATCCCCGACAGGTCGCCCACCCGGTAGGGCGACCCCGCCGTGCGGGCGTCGGCGACGCAGTCGAGCAGCAGGACCGTCTCCTCCGTCCCGATGTGATCGGCCAGACGGGCCAGCATGGCGCGGGTCGGCCGCACGGTCAGCGGAGCGTCGGCGCGCAGCCGCCCGTCCGCCTTCTCCAGCAGAGTGCGCAGGGCCTGCGGTGTGCCGCGGCCGACCACGCCGAACTCCCCCGACTCGAACTTGCCGAATCGTCCGGCGCGGCCGGCGATCTGCTTGACCTCCGTCGCGCTCAGCGGGCGGACGCTGGTCCCGTCGAACTTCTCCAGCGCGGTGAACAGCACCCGCCGGCAGGGCAGGTTCAGCCCCATGCCGATGGCGTCCGTCGCCACCACCACGTCGGCCTCGCCGGACAGGAAGCGCGCGGCCTCCCGCCGCCGCACCTCCGGGGCCAGCGCGCCGTAGACCGCGGCGACCGACAGGCCCTTGGCGCGCAGCGTGTCGCGCACGGAATGGATTTCCCGCCGGGAGAAGGCGATCAGCGCGTCGCCCGGCTCCACCTCCTCCCAGTTCAGGCGCCGGTCGATCAGGGTCAGCGGCACCTTGCGCTCCAGTTCGATCACCTCCAGCCGTTCCCCGAGATGGGCCGCCACCCGCTCGACCAGCGGGCGGGCCTCCGGGGCGCCCAGGATGTAGACGGTCTCCGCCGGGGCGCCCATCAACGCCGCCGTCCAAGCCCAGCCGCGGTCGGGATCGGCGAGCATCTGGATTTCATCGATCACCGCCACCTCCACCGGGCGGTCGGGGTCCATTACCTCGATGGTCGAGGCGGTGTGACGGGCGCCGGGCGTCGCAATCGCCTCCTCGCCGGTCAGCAGGGAGGCGGGGGTGCCCTCGGCGTTCAGCCGCTCCATCACCTCCAGCGCCAGCAGGCGAAGCGGCGCCAGATAGATGCCGTCATAGGCGCCCTTCAGCGCCTCGATGGCGTGGTGGGTCTTGCCGGAGTTGGTCGGGCCGACCACCAGGACCAGCCGCCGCCCCAGCCCACGGGCCACCGGGAACAGCTTCTCGAAGCGGGCGAGGTCGAAATGCCGGTCCACGTAGGCGCGCCCGCGCGCCTCGGCCCGCTCGCGCCGCCACACGGCGAACTCGCGGTCCCAGCGCTCCAGCAACTCGTCCACCCCATGGCGGTTGCGGGCGGCGCGGGACAGCCGGTCGGCCAGCGATGCGAAGGTCCAGGCATCGTCTGATCCCTCCGCCTCCCCGGCGTAGCGGTGCAGCCGGGCGGCGGCGCGCGACAGCGCGTCCTCCAGCGCGGCGGCCAGCGCCGGGTCGCCCTCCAGCCGCAGGGCCAGATCGTCGTCGCTCAACTCGGCCAGTTCCATGGCGTCGAGCACGCGCGACACCTGGAGCCGCACCGGGGCGGGCAGGCCGGGCCAGGGCAGGTCCTCGCCGCGCACCGCCCGCACCCGCGTGCGGTCGTCGGCCGGGTGCAGGCTGGTCGACCAGCCCTCCAGCGCGCGGCGCCCCTGGGCAAGCAGGGCGTTGCGCCGCCGCGCGCGGTCGAGCGTGCCCTGGATTTCCAGAAGCACCGCGTCCCGGCGCTCCGCCGGGACCAGCAGGTCGCGCTTGCCCTTGGGCAGCGGCAGGCCGAGCGGCACCAGCCCCAGCCCTTCCCCATGGGCCACCCGCGCCACGCCCGCGGCGGCGGCGGTGACCACGTCGGGGTGGGCGCTGGCCAGCTCATGCACCAGATGCGGGTCGGCGGACTCGCCATCTCCGGAAGAGGCGGCGTGGGAAGGGTCGGGAGAGGTCATGTCCATAGGGCGCGGTCTCTGGAAAACTTTTCACAAATTCGCACTGGCGGTCCGCGGCCATCCATGTCATGAGCCACGTCCCGCAGGGGCAGTCCCGGCCCCGAGGCAGGCATCAAGCCATGACCAGACCGCTCCGCGCAAAGATTCTCCGACCCGACCTCGATCCGGCCGCCCGCAAGGGCTCCAGCGGGGAGAACCGCTGCCGCTGCTGCGGGCGGCCCGGTGGCGCCGTCGTGCGCTGCCTGCCGGACGGCCGCTGGTACGACGCCGCCGACCAAACCTGGCGCGACGGACGCGGGCGGCGGGCGGCCTGGCCCGACGTGGTGGAGTATGCCGAGACCCGCGACGTGCAGGTCGTCGTCCGCCCGGTCCGCCCTTCCGGCAACCCGGAGGCCCGCCCAAAGAACCTCTGCCGCCGCTGCCACATGCAGGAGGAGGCGCTGCGCAACGCCATCCGCTCACGCATCCGGGCGCGGATGCGCCGCGCGCTGGGCGACCTGTTCCTTGGCGATTATTCGGCGCCGGGCATCCTGGAGCGCGCGATGGCGCTCTACCGCCGCAAGTCCTGACCTCAAGGACTCGCTACACGGGCTCCTGCGGCTCGCCGGGCATGGGCGGAGCCTCCACCGGCTCGTCCGGCGGGGCGTCGGGCGGCAGCGGCATGGGGATCGGCACGTCGGGTTCCTGCCGGGGCGGCGGGTAGGGGCTCATGTCCGGTCTCCGGTGATGGGGTGGGGCGGTCCTGTTGAAACACCGCCTCTGCGCAATCGCTCCACTGGTTTTTCCATCGGCTTCTCCACCAGCGCGGCGCATGACCAAAATCAAAGCGGCGGCCCGGATCATCGCGGACAATGCCCGCGAAAGGATCGCCCGCCCATGCCCAGAAGCTTCATTCTCGCTCCCCTTGCCAAGACCCAGGCCGATCAGGCGCTGCCCGTCGTCCAGACCCTGCACCGTGACATGACGCTGGACGAGTGGCGGCAGGTGGCCGCCCTGTTCCTGCAGGACGGCGGCGACGGCGGGGTAATGGCCTGCGAGATGAGCGACGGCCACATCCGCGGCCTGTTCTGCTATCGCGTCAGCGCCGAAGGGATGATCCGCGTGCTGACGGTGCCGATCTTCATCGCGGTGGGGCTGTTCGACGCGGCGGTGACCTCGGCGGCGCAGGCCGACGGCATCGACCTTCTGGCGCGCAAGCTGGGCTGCTCGTCGGTGGTGGTGGACGAGCGCGGCTGCGTCGTCGCGGCGACCGCGCCGAAGCTCGACGCCGCGGGCCTGTTCGGCCGGCTGGGCTATCGCCGGGTCGGGCAGGCCTTCGTGAAGGACGTGGCGGCGGGGTTCGGCGGCGAGGGTTATCCGGTGGCGGGCCGGGCCTGAAACGGAATGGAGCGGGGAATCAGGCGGCGGCTTCGAGCACCGCCGGGTTCTCGATGCGGATGCGGTCGTTGGTCAGGCGGGTGATCGCCCCGGCGACTTCCAGCTTGCGCAGCACGCGCGACAGCGTTTCGGGGCGCAGGCCGAGATAGGCGCCGATGTCCACCTTCGGCATGGGAAGGAAGACGCTGGGCGTGCCGTCCGCCAGGGGCCGCGACCGCCGCGACAAGGCGAGAAGGAAGCTGGACACCCGCTCCACCGCCGTCTTGCAGCCGAGCAGAAGGATCTGGTCCTGTGCCGCCGACAGCTCGACCGAGGTCATGGCGAGCAGCCGGCCCTGAACCGCCGGGTGCCGCTCCATCAGGCGGCGCAGCGCCGTCCGCGACATGCGGCAGACGGTGGAGGCGGTGACGGTCTCGGCGGTGTAGGCGTAGCCGGTGCCCACAGCCAGCCCGATGACGTCGCCCGCGGTGGCGAAGCCGGTGATCTGCTGCCGCCCGTCCGGCAGGGTCTTGTAGAGCTTCAGCATGCCCGACATGACGGTGAAGACGGCCTCGGCCTCCTCCCCCTCCATCACCACGGGGGTCGCCGACAGCAGGTCCAGCGGGCGGGACGTCGTCGACAGGTCCGGCAGGTCCCCGGCGGTCAGGGCGCCGCACAGCCCCTTGCTCCGCGCCGAGCAGCCGGCGCAGCGGCCGGTCACCGTCTCCGCTGCCCGCGTCGGCGGAGCGGAAATCGGCGGCGGGACAATGGCTGCGGTGGTGGCGGCGGCGACGGAGAAGGTCATGGCTGTACCCCTGGGCTGTCTCGCTTCGGCGCCACGGAACGGCGCGCTCGCTTAGGACGTCCGGCCCAGACCGAAGCATCAGACTAAGGTCTTGGAACCGAGCCAAAGGTATGAGCTATGACCAGGGCCCGCCCTGATCTGGATCAACCGGATCCGGCATCGGTCCGGCGATGGGGCGGCCGGACAGAGCAACGGCCCGGAGGGTGGTCCGGGCCGTGAGGCATGTTTTCGCTGAGGTTCAGAGGGTCCGGCCGGGCCGTCCGCGCGGCGGGAAGCGGCTGGAGGTGGCGCGCATGGTGCCGTCCGCCATCGGCACGGCGCCGGATTCCGCGTCCTCGTCATCGTCGCGGGGGCGACGGGACTCGCGGTCCGTCACCCGGGCCGCCTCGGCGCGGGAGATCGAGGATTCCAGTTCGCGGATGCGCGCCTGCAGGCTGCCGACGACCGCAGCACCCGCCTGACGGGACTTGAACTGTTCGAGATCCTGCTTCAGGCGGAGCAGTTGATTCTTCTGTTCCGGGAGGCTCGGCCCGTCGCGGCGCTTCGTCACGCGATAGACTTTTTCGTCGAATCGGTTCACTGCGTTTCTCCTGTCTGCTCTTAAGCAGATTGGGTCGACGCGCCGCTGCACCATCGTTCGAATGGGATAGGCCCTGCATTTCCACCGCTGGTGGCAGCGGCGGCGACGTCCTTCCGGCGCTCAGGGCTTCCGCTCGTTGACGCTCCGTTCAGCGGCGACCGCGGCGGCCAAGGCGTCGCGGTAGCGGCGCAGCCGCGCGTAGGTCGGCCAGGCCATGCCGACCAGCGGGTCGCACCAGTGCACCAGCACCATCAGCCCCATCCCGGCGAAGCCGCCGATCAGCGTGCCCGAGAGCAGGCCGGGCAGGGCGCCCAGGATCCAGGGATCGGACAGCCGCCCGGCGTCGTAGGCCTGCAGACCCGCCATCCCCAGCGTGGCCGCCAGGGCGAGCAGGACCCCGACACGGCCCGGCGCGTACCAGATCCGCAAGTCGTCCCGGGTCAGGCCGTAATCTTCAGGGACCGGTCGCGCCGCAGCCTCCGCGGCGCCGTCCGGGCGCGCGTCGCCATTC
This sequence comes from Azospirillum sp. UFLA03-27, assembly GCF_059803775.1. Taxonomy (NCBI): domain Bacteria; kingdom Pseudomonadati; phylum Pseudomonadota; class Alphaproteobacteria; order Rhodospirillales; family Azospirillaceae; genus Azospirillum; species Azospirillum sp. UFLA03-27. The sequence goes on from NZ_JAUQTX010000085.1 coordinate 6,217, forward strand.
CGGGACGTTCCGGTCACCTCCACCGGCGTTCCGCCCCCTTCGATCACCCGCCAGCGCCGCCGTGGGCAGTTGCCATCGTCTTCCAACCGTTCCATTGCGCGATATTGCTCGGGCGGAGGGGATTCGGCAACGGCGCTGTTTCGCGGTGCTCTCGCCCGGAGTTCAGCCGGGGCGGCCTTCCGCCGACCCGGTGCCGGCAGCCGGCCGGAATCCGCCATCGGACAGCGTGGCCTCGCAGTCCGCCTCCCGGGCGTACTTCACGATGCTGCCGTCGGCCAGCCGCAGATCATAGGATGGATGCCCACCCAAGGTCCGTGCGATCACCATGGCGTCCTGCCCATGATGCCGGACCTTCGTGCCCAGTCGCAGCATGGTTGCAACCCCCGCATCCCGTGTTTCGTTAACGAAACCTTACCTCGGGTTGCCGTCAACGGACGAGCAACAAAAAGAGGCATCGGAATGGGGCGGCGAACCGCGATGTTGGGACGGTGTGTTGTGGGGGGAGAGAAAGGTGGTTTGGTTGGGGGACTAGGATTCGAACCTAGGTAGCCAGAGTCAGAGTCTGGAGTCCTACCGCTAGACGATCCCCCAATGGTGGTCCCGACTGGGATTGAACCAGTGACCCCTACGATGTCAACGTAGTGCTCTCCCGCTGAGCTACAGGACCAAACCGCGAGATACTTAACCTAACCACAAGAAACGTGGCGCGAGTGACGGGACTTGAACCCGCGGCCTCCGGCGTGACAGGCCGGCGCTCTAACCAACTGAGCTACACCCGCGTCGTAGGCGACCTTCTAAAGAACAAAGACCGCCGAAGCAAGCACTAAATTCAACCTTACCCAACTTACTCAAGTCAACCAACCAACCGCCGAAGAAGTTGGTGGAGCCGAGGGGGATCGAACCCCTGACCTCCTCATTGCGAACGAGGCGCTCTCCCATCTGAGCTACGGCCCCATGGTGCTGCCAGAGAGGATTGAACTCTCGACCTCTCCCTTACCAAGGGAGTGCTCTACCACTGAGCTACGGCAGCGTCCGGCGGGAGCGGGTGAATAGCAATCCAGGCCGCCCCCTGTCAAAGGGAAAAATATCGAAGGGGGCATTTCTTTCTTTTCACCCCCGCGACGGCCGCAGGCGGCGCTTGCATCCCGCCGCTTTCGCGGGGCATCTCATGCCCCATTCCGACCATGCCCGACCGACAGGTTTTCCCGTGGATGAGGTTCTGACCGAGGCGCGCCGCCTGATCGCGGCGCGGCATTACCGGCAGGCGGTGCGCCTGCTGCGGGACACCGCGCCGGAGTCCGGCGGCTCCGCCGAACACGACCGGGCCGAACGCGACCGGCTGACCGGCATGGCCGCTCTCGGCCGGCGCGACGCCGCGGCCGCCACCGCCGCGCTGCGCCGTGCCCTGGCGCGCGATCCGGGACACTCGGAAACCCTCTATCATATGGCCCAGGCCGTGCTGGCCGCCGGGGACCGCTTGCGGGCGGTGCGCTGGCTGGAACGGGTGGCTGTGGCCGACCCCGCCTTCCCCGGCCTCCCTGAGGCGCTGGCCGGCGTCTACCGCCGCGACGCCCTCTATGAGGAGGCGCTGCGGGTGACCGGGGAGGCGCTGGCCGCCGGGAACCGGTCGGCGGACATCCTCTATGAGCGGGCGGTCAGCCTCGCCCATCTTGGCGACGCCGCGGGCGCGCTGGCCGTCTTCGACGAGCGGCTGGCCGACGATCCGGAGCACGCCGCCGCGTGGTTCGGCAGCCACGCCGCAGCGCTCGGCCTGAACGGTGTCGAGGACGCGCTGCGCCGCCTGCGCCGTGCCGCGGACTGTCCGGGGGCGGCGGGCAAATACTGGGGCTTCCTGTGCGCCTATCTGCTGCTGCTGGGCCGCGACGCGGAGGCCGGGGCGCTGTACCGCGAGAAGCTGGCCGGGCAGCCGAAGCGTCTGCCGCTGGTCGAGGCGGTGACGGCGATCCGCCCGCACCTCGCTCCGGACTTGCGGCTGTTCGGCGTGGGGGCGGACCTGCTCCGGTTCGCGCTGGAGCGGGCGGGGCTGCCCGGTCTGGTGCTGGAGTTCGGCGTGCGCCGCGGCACCTCGCTGAACCAGATCGCCGCGGTGGCCGCGCAGACCGTGCACGGTTTCGATTCGTTCGAAGGGCTGCCGGAGGGCTGGGTCAACGCGCCGCGCGGCGTGCTCAGCACGGGCAAGAGCCTGCCGCCGGTGCGCGACAACGCGGTGCTGCACGCGGGTTGGTTCGAGGACACGCTGCCGCCCTTCCTGGCGGCCCACGGCGGCGCGGTGCGCTTCGTCAATGTGGACAGCGACATCTATTCGTCGGCGCGGACGGTGCTGACCGCCCTGGCGCCACGCTTCCAGGCGGGGACGGTGCTGGTCTTCGACGAGTTCATCGGGAACCGGACGTGGCGCGAGGACGAGTACCGCGCCTTCATGGAGTATGCGGCCGAGTCCGGTGCGGCCTGGGAGATCATCGCCGTCAGCCCGCACACCAAGCAGGTGGCGATTCGGCTGACCGCTCTTCCCGCGTCATGACGGGGCTCCCGCCCCGGCCGCCGACCCCGCGGCTTGCGGAGGGGACGGCCGGGGCAGGGGGCGTGCCGGGTGTTAGGACACGATGCGCCAGCTGCCGTCCGGCTGCTGGCAGGCGGTGCCGTTGGCCCGCTCGGCCTTGCCGCCGACATAGACGGTCTGCTGGTACTCGCGGCAATAATTGCCGGAGTTGTCGCGGCCGTCGCGGATCGGGGTGATGGTGCCGCGGTTGCCCGATTCCGGATTGTTCCACTGGATGGTCGAGCCCATCGGCGCCGCATAGGCCTGGGTGGCGGCGCGCTGGGCGTAGCCCTCGTCCGCGCGGTCGAGCGACTGGCCAAGCTCGCTGCCGAGATAGGCGCCGAGCAGCGTGCCCACACCGGTGGTGATCAGCTTGCCGGTGCCGCCGCCGAACTGCGAGCCGATCACGCCGCCGGCCGCCGCGCCGCCGAGCGCGCCGACCGTCTGCTTGGTCCCGATGCCGCTGCCGCCGCTCTGGCAGGCGGCGAGCGACAGGGCGACGAAGGCGGTAACAGCGATCTTCTTCATAGGGTCTCTGCCTCTTGGTTCCGTATAAGCCATCAACACGTAAGGCTTCGCTTTAATCCGGGGGAGCCTGCGCTTTGGTGCGTATCACTCCCGTTCAACCGCCTCTCCCGTCATAGGCGGTGGCGGATACAAGCACGGACCCGGTGGCCCTCGCCTGTTATCAAAATGGCGCACAAATGTCCGGCCGGCCCCGCCATGCTCGCCGCCGTTGAGCATAAGAGCGAGGGAACCATCCAATGGCATCGACCACCACGGGCAAGACCGACGCCAAGATTGTCGTGAGTGCCTATGGGCAGTCCGCCGGAGGCATCTGGCCGCATTTCCGCCTGTTGATCGACGGCGTCGAGGTGGGCCAGGCAACCGTGAACGCCACCAGCCCGACCGCCTACAGCTTCACGGTGCCGGTCACCGCGGCGCAGGCGCACAAGGTGCAGATCCAATACGACAACGACGCCGTGGTGAACGGCCAGGACCGCTCGCTGATCGTCAGCGGGGTCTCCATCAACGGCAAGACCCACAAGCCGACCGACGCCAACGTCACCTACGACAAGGGCGCGCTCGACGGGAAGGACGTGGTCAAGGGCCAATCCGGGATGTGGTGGAACGGCACGCTGGTGGTCGACACCCCGGCCTCCGACTTCCCCGCCGCCCCGGCGGCGCCGGTCGCCGGCACCTCGACCTTCGTGGTGAACGCGCAGGGCATCGCGGCGGGCGGCACCAACGCGCATTTCAACCTGATGGTCGACGGGAAGAAGGTGGGGGAGGGCACGGTCGGCACCGCGGCCAAGGACTACAGCTTCACCGCCAACGTGGCACCGGATCAGGCGCACAAGGTGCAGATCCAGTATGACAACGACGCCGTGGTGAACGGGCAGGACCGCTCGCTGATCGTCAACAAGGTCACGATCAACGGCAAGTCCGTCTCTGCCACCGACAGCATCGTCAGCTACGACAAGGGCGCGCTCGACGGCAAGGACGTGGTCAAGGGCCAGTCGGGCCTGTGGTGGAACGGCACGCTGGTGGTCGACGCCGACAAGAGCTTCTTCGCCACCGGTGGGTCCACGCCGACCCCGGCTCCGAACCCCACTCCCACGCCGTCCCCCGCCCCGACCGGGCCGGCCTTCTTCGTGGCGACCAACGGCAAGGACAGCTGGTCGGGCAAGCTGGCCGCCCCCAACGCCAACGGCACCGACGGGCCGAAGGCGACGCTGACCGCCGCCCGCGACGCCATGCGCGCCGACCCGAACATCGACGTGACCTACGTCCGTGGCGGCGACTACTACATGAAGGACATGCTCTGGCTGGACGGCCAGGACAGCGGGGTCCGCTTCGCCGCCTACGGCAGCGAGAAGCCGGTCTTCCACGGCGGCTCGCTGGTCGACAACTGGGTGTCGCGCGGCAACGGCCTCTACAGCGCGCAGCTTCCCGGCGGGTCCAAGGCGGTGCTCGACCTGTCGATGGACGGCGACCGCCAGACGGTGGCCCGCACGCCCAACGCCGACCCCAGCCACCCCATCGACGGCGGCTGGCTGATCGCCACCAAGGCCGGGGCCAACGCCTACACCCAGTTCGGCTTCAAGGCGGGCTCGATCCCGACCTATTCGAGCACGGACGGGCTGATGGTCAGCGTCTTCAGCCAGCACGGCTACGACAACATGACCGTGCCGGTGAAGAGCATCGACTACGGCAGCAACACCATCACGCTGGCCCAGAGCACCTACGACGCGCTCGGCGCCGGCAGCCGCTTCTACCTGTTCAACGGCAAGGACCAGCTCGACGCGCCGCGGGAGTGGTTCTTCGATAAGGCGTCCAACCAAGTGCTGTTCAAGCCGGAGGGCGGGGCGGTCGCCGGGCACAAGGTGGTCGCGGCCCAGCTTCCCGTGCTGATCGGGCTGGGTGGTGCCAAGAACGTGACGATCGACGGACTGACCCTGACCGACGGCGCGCCGGACGGCCACGCGGTCTACGCCAACAACGCCGCCGGCCTGACCTTCAAGAACAACACCGTCACCAACACCGGCTACGGCATCACGGTGGAGGGCAGCGCCAACAGCTCCGTCACCGGCAACCACTTCGCCGAGACCGGGCGCGAGGCCGTCTACGTCAAGGCGGGGTCCAACTTCACCAAGGTGTCGGACAACCTGATCCAGCACGCCAGCGCCGTCGACCACGGCGGCGACGCGCTGTGGGTGAACGGCAGCAACGACGTCAGCATCACCCACAACCAGATCGAGGACACGCCGGGCAAGGCCATCGCGGTCGGCTCCGTCCAGGCCTCGGGCGACGCCACCTACCGGGCGACGATCACCCACAACAAGATCGTCGGCGCCAACCAGGAGACCAGCGACGGCGGCGGCATCTACCTGATCAACCGCCAGCAGGATCTGGCCGGGCACACGGTGGCCTACAACGAGGTGTCGGGCACCACCGCCTTCGGCAACGTGACCTGGGACGGCAAGGTCTCCCCCACCTTCCTCGACCCGACGAAGCTGGTGAGCTGGGGCATCTATCTGGACGACTGGACCAGCGGCACCACGGTGAAGGGCAACGTCGTCCACGACAACGTCGGCGGCATCTTCCTGCACGGCGGCTGGAACAACACGGTCACCGACAACATCCTGGCCGACAATCTGGGCACCCAGATCGGCCTGCAGCAGAGCGTCGGCTGGGGCGGCTGGAAGGGCACGCCGATGGCGAACAACACCATCACCCAGAACATCGTGGACGCCGGCGACGGGCGGGCGGTGGCCCTCGACGGGCCGAGGACGGCGGGGACCTTCACCGGCAACTTCTACGCCGACCTCGACCCCAACGAGGCGCTGTTCCAGGCTTGGCCACAGGTGATGGCGAACGGCGCCACGGGCACGCTGGCGCAGTGGCAGGCCGCCGGCTACGACAAGGGGGCCTTCACCTTCGACCCGCAGTTCACTGACGCCGCGCACGACAACTTCGCGCCGGTGGCGGGCTCCGCGGTGTACCAGCACGGGTTCGATCCTCTGCCCTTCGACCAGATCGGCCTGCTGGGCTGAGCATCACCGAAGGGTGGATGGAACCGGGGGCGGGGCGGGAGCGTTATCGCGGCATGGACATCATACGCATCATCCTGGCGCTTCTGCTGCCGCCCGTCGGCGTCTTCCTCCAGGTGGGGTTTGGCGCCCAGTTCTGGATCAACGTGCTGCTGACCCTGCTCGGCTACATCCCGGGCATGATCCACGCGCTGTACGTCATCGTGAAGTACAAGGACCGTTCCCCGGCGTGAGGTCCGATATAGCCCTCTCCCCTCCGGGGAGAGGGTGGCCCGAAGGGCCTCTCGCGCTGGCCATAGGCCAGCGCTGACGGCGGCAGGCGGATGCCTATGGCATCCGCTGAGAGCCGGTGAGGGGGTTGCGCTTTTGCCGGACGTGGCGCCATGCGCAACCCCCTCACCCTAACCCTCTCCCCAGGGGGGAGAGGGGATACTATCGCCTCATTACGCCGCGCGGACCTTCGCGAGGAAGCCGCTGACCTCCGTCCGCAGACGCGCGGCGGAGCGGCTCAGCTCTTGAGCACTGCCCAGCACGCGGCCCGCGGCGGCCCCGCCCTGCGAGGCGGCGCCGCTGACCTGAACGATGGCGCCCGACACCTCCGCGGTGCCCGCCGACGCCTGCTGGACGTTGCGGGCGATCTCCTGGGTGGCGATGCCCTGCTGCTCCACCGCCTGGGCGATGTCGTCGGCGATCTGGCTGCTCTCCCCGATGACCTGGGCGATTTCCCGGATCGACTGGACGGTGCGCAGGGTCACGTCCTGAACCCCGGCGATCTGGGCGGTGATGTCCTCGGTCGCCTTGGCGGTCTGGTTGGCGAGATTCTTGACCTCGCTCGCCACCACGGCGAAGCCCTTGCCGGCCTCGCCGGCGCGCGCCGCCTCGATGGTCGCGTTGAGCGCCAGCAGGTTGGTCTGCTGGGCGATCGAGTTGATGAGCTGCACGACCTCCCCGATCTTCTGCGATGTGCTGACCAGACCTTCCGCGGTCGCCTGGGTGTCCTCGGCGTTGCGGACGGCGCGGTTGGCGATGTCGGCGGACTGGCGGACCTGCTGGCCGATGCTGCTGACCGACCCGGCGAGTTCCCCGCAGGCGGTGGCCACCGATTCCACGTTGGCGGTCGCCTGGGTCGCCGCGGCGGCGACGGTGCCGGCCTGATCGTTGGCGCGCTCCATGGTCGCGTTCAGCGTCTGGGCGGCGCCCTCCAGCTCGGCGGCGGCGTGGGACACCAGCTCGACGATGGAGCCGACGCTGCGCTCGAACTGGTCGGCCAGCCCGTTCATCGCCTCGCGCTTCTCGGCCTCGGCGCGGCGCTCCGTCTCCTCCTTCTCCGACTCCATGCGGCGCGCGCGGACCATGTTGTCCTTGAAGACCTGGACGGCGCGGATGATCTCGCCGACCTCGTCGCGGCTGGTCGCCTGCGGCACCGCGATGGACAGGTCGCCCTCGGCCAGCTTCAGCGTCGTGTCGGTCAGCCGGCGCAGCGGCCGCACCGTCAGGATCGACCACCAGGCGAGCCCAACGCCGAGCAGGACGGTCACCGCGCACAGCGAGATCATCAGCACCTGAAAGCTCTCGGACACCGTCCGGGCGTGCTTCGCCACCGCCTGACTCTCGGCTTCCTGAAGGTCGATGAAGGCGTTGATGCGGGCCAGCCACTCGGTGAAGCCGGGGCGGGCCTGCTCGACCAGGATGCTGACGGCGCGGGCGGCGTCGCCGGCCTGGCGCGCCTCGATGACGCCGCGGGCCAGCGGCAGGGTCTTGGCCTCCGTCTCCTTGATGGAGGCGAGGATCTCGCGCTCCTTGGCGGTGACATGGGTGCCGACGGCGAACATGCGGTCCAGCTGCTCGGCCGAGCGCGCGTAGTCGGCGGCCAGACGGTCGATGGTGGCGAGTTCGGCCTTGAGCGCCGCGGCGTCGGACAGGAGCGTGACGTCGCGCAGGCTGATCGCCCGGTCATGCACGCTGCCGCGGAAGTTGATGGCGTAGCGCTGCTTGACGTTGTTGACGTCGTTGATCGTGGAAAGGCTGTCGTTGATGCTGTTGACCTTGTAGATGGCGATGGCCGCCAGGGCGATCATCAGAACCAGGATGCTGGAGAAGCTCAGCATCAGCCGAAGGCCGACCTTGGCGTTTCGGAACCAATTCATTGTCCACACTCCCGCCGGTCCGTGTCGTCGAAGACTCGTTGGATGCCGCCGGTTGCCGAAAGCCTGCCCTGCGGCGGAACCGACGATAGCACCAAAGAGTTGATACGGATTTTCCGAGAGATTGGATCAAAAGGAAAATTTTTCAGGACGCGGGAAGGGATGGCTGGGTTGAAGGATTTGTCACAGATAATTGCCCGCCGTCCGGCTAAAGTCGCGCGCGTTTGAAGCCCCCTTGCGAGACCCCGATGGCTGGACCCATGCTCAAGCTGCTGCTCGCCCTGTTGCCGCTCGGCGCGTCGCTGCTGATGCTGGCGACGGTTCAGTGATCCGAGCCGGCGAGGAAACGGGTCACGAGTTGATGACCCGCCGCACCATCTCGTAAATCCCCATCCGTCGCAGCCCGCCCTGAAGGGCGGAGCGCAACGGCGCCGGAATGGACAGCAGGCGCCGCGGCTCGATCCCCGCCCGGCGCGTCTTGTCGAAGGCCGCACGGTCGTCGTAGGCGACCCGCCGCACGCTCACCGTCTTTCGCCCAGTGTCGAACAGCATCCAGGTCGCCCGCCGCTCCTCGCTCCGCGGCTCCCCCACCGTGCCGGGGTTGAGCAGGTAGCAGGAACCGCCTCGCAGGGCGACCTCGCTGTCGGGATCATGCTCCCACAGCTCCCCATTGCGGTATTCGTGGATGCCGAGCCGGTGCGTGTGCCCATAGGCGCAGACGCGGGCGCCGGAGGGGTGGGCGAGCAGGGCCTGCGCCGTGCGCCGCATCCGGTCGTCGCTGTTCAGCCGGACCAACTCGCAGCCCCGGTCCACATGAAGCGCTCCGTGAACGGCGACGAGATGCTCGCCGACATTGGTCTTCAGCGGCAGGGCGGACAGCCACGCGACGTCCTCCGGCGGCAGGCGTTTGCGCGTCCAGGCGATGGCCCGGATGGCGCGGACGCTGAAGCCGTCGGTGGGGATCTGGCGGGTCACCGCGCGGTCGTGGTTGCCGGCGACGCAGACCGCGCCGGCCTCGCGCAGAAGGGCGATGCAGGGCGACGGGTCGGTGTTGTAGCCCACCACGTCGCCCAGGCAGACGACGCGCTCCACCCCGGCGCCGCTCATGTCGGCCAGCGTGGCCTCCAGCGCCTCAAGATTGGCGTGGATGTCCGACAGGATACCGATCCTCATCGCCGCGGCACCCTCACTGGGCTTTCATGGCGCCGTCGGGCGCGTCGTGCGGCGCGCGCGACGGCAGGAAACGGGCCAACTGGTTGTGCAGGAAGGGCATGGGGTCGTCGAGCGCGATGGCCTTGGCCTCGCAGCCCAGAACCCAGGGCAGCCACGCGGCCATCGACAGGCCGCTGTCACGGGCGGCCAAGCGGTCCTTGGTGATGTGGCACCAGCGCGCTCCGGCCCGCGCCTTGCCCACCGCCGGACGCGGCAGGCCGAGCCGGTCGGCGTGGACCAGCGCCGGCAGGTTCACTCCGGCCACCGCCCCCAGATGGTGCCACAGGTTGAAGCGCGGGTTGACCTCCAACAGATGCAGCGAGCCGTCCGGGGCGCGCTTGAAATCGAACTTGGCGACGCCGCGCAGGCCCAGCTGTTCGGTCAGCGAGCGGCCCAGCGCCGCCACGTCCGGCGCGTCGGTGATGGTCAGGGCGGTGCTGTGCCCGTAGGCGAGCGGGTAGGTGCGGATCTTGGCCCCCGTGAACTCCCCGGCCACGCCGCCGCGCTCGTCGACATAGACGTGGTAGCTCTCGATCCGGGTCTCCGGGCCGGGGATCATCTCCTGAACCAGCAGGTCCAGCCCGACCGTCGCCAGCCGAGGCCACAGGGCGCGCAGCTCGTCCGCGGAATCGACCTGGATGGCCTTGGCGAAGCCGTCCGCCTCGTCCCACACCCGGCGGCGGGTCAGCGGCTTGACGATCAGGGGAAAGCGCAGGTCCACCACGTCGGGGGCGGCCTCGCGGGTCGGATAGAGACGGCGGGTCGCCGGGACGGGCAGGTTCAGCCGCTCGGCCAGCGCCTGGAAGCGGCCCTTGTCCACCAGATCCTCGACCAGCTCGGCGTCGGCGATGGTGAAGCGGAACCCCTCGGCCAACCGGTCGCGGTTGCGCGAGACGAGCAGGAGCTGGGTGTCGTCCTGATAGTAGAGGACCGGCTTTTCCGGCTGGTCCTTGGCGAAGGCCATCATCACCTCAACCAGCCCGTCCGGGTTGCGCGCCGGGTCGTCCCACAGGATGGCATCCTTGGTGAAGCGGGAATGCAGAGCGGCAGCGCCGGGATGGGTGACCACGGCGCAGCGCAGACCGGCCAGCCCCAGCGGGCGCACCATGTCCATATCGCCCATCACGCAGGCCAAGGCAGAGTTGGCGGCAGTCTCAGCGGCGGCGGAAGTGTTCTTCATTCTCGGCATCCTCCAACCGCCCGGTCGGCGGCCCTGCGGTTGCGGCTTCGGTTCCGGCGGCGTCAGCGGTTCATCAGGGGCAGCGGGCTGCGGATCAGCCGCCTCATCCGGTCAGCCAGCCCAGCCTTGACGCGGCGCAGGCGGGTGTCGATCTGGCGGCTCAGCCGGTCGGGGCCGAGCGCGATCCAGTTCATCGGCTGCTCGGTGTTGGACAGCAGCGGCTTGTGCCCCGCCGGGGTGGACATGAAGTCGTAGCAGTCCTCGCCGCGGGCCAGCGTGTCCTCGATGGCCAGGACGTGGGCGACCAGACCGGGCTTCAGCCGGTTGTCGGCCTCGTAGGCGAAACCGCCCTGGTAGTTCATCACCCGCCCGCGATGGACGAAGTTGTAGAGATAGCCGATGACCGTGTCCCCGGCGCTGACCCGGCACAGCCGCACCGTCCCCGCCGGCACGCCGCCGGCGATCAGCCGCTCATGGAAGGGGCGGAAAGCCGGGTTCGAGAAGGCGCCGGACTGGCCGCGGGCGTTCCAGCTCGCCTGATGCAGGATCTCCATGGCGTGGAAGTCCTCCAGAGCCTCGTCCGCCGTCGCGGCGACGCGGTAGGTCAGCGGGCCGCGCTCCGCGTAGAGCCGCATGGCCCGGCGCACCGCGGCGCGGGTGTTCTTGCCGAGGCTGGCGAGATAACCGGCGCCCTGGCGGCGCACGCCCTCCAGATCGACCCACTGGCAGCTGTCGGCCACCCGGACCTGCAGCGCGTGGCCCTGCCGCGCCGCGGCGAGCCGCACCGCCGCTTCCGCTTCGGGCTCCAGCCCGCCCAGCACCAGTTCGTCCCAGTTGGTCAGGCGCTGCCCCAGCCAGTCGAAGCAGGCGGCCAGCACCGCGTCCGCGCAGTTCCGGTCCGCGAGGATGCCGTTGTACTCCACGAACAGCCGGTCAAAGGTCCGCTCCCCCGTCTCGTGCAGCAGCCAGCAGCGCGTGCGCAGCAAACCGAAGCGCCACTGTGTGCGCGGGCAGAGGAGCGCCAGCCCCACGACCTGCTCGCCGCGCCGCGCGACCAGCGCGTGGGGCCGCGTGCCGCGGGGCAGGGAGGCCAGCCAGTTGCCGATCCACTGCCAGCCCAGGAAGAAGGACCCGTCGGCGCGGCGCTCGAGATCGGTCCAAAGCTCTTCAAGTTTTCTGGGATTTTCTAAAGGCTGCAACGTGATGTCGATGGTGTCGCCGTCGTCCTCAACAAGAGTCCTCATGTCCATGGGCTCGGTCTTCCCTGGGGGATGTTGATGAAGGGGCGGCTTCAAATGTCTACGTAAAAAAAATGGGATTGGATCGACGTCTCGAAAACTTTGATCTCATCCGATCTATCCTGTGCTTCTGCGTCTGCATCATGTACGGACGACTGTGGCAAAAAACGCGGTGGCGGAAGGTGGGTTGCGGCGTCCCGGTGGGGGAACCCGTCCGGGTCATCCGGGGTATCGGGCGGTGATGCGGCGGCGCAATGGATGTGTCCGTCTGCCCCCGGATGACTTTCCGCCCGATGCCATGGGCCGGGGTGTCGGCCATTGGTCCAGGTCCAAAGGCAGGTCTTACAGCCGCTCATACGGAAGACCGTTGTCCTTGCGGACTTTCCTCTCCATCTCTTGGAGTCCATGGGTTAGGCATCGGAAAGGACCGGCCCCGTGACCACGCCCGAAGAAGCCCTGCCGTCGCGTCTGGAACGCGCCTGCGCCGAGCGGGGGTTGAAGATGACCGGCCAGCGCCGGATCATCGCCCGCGTCCTGTCGGAAGCCGCCGATCACCCCGATGTGGAGGAGGTCTACCGCCGTGCGGCGGCGATCGACGCCGGGATCAGCCTGGCGACCGTCTACCGATCGATGCGGCTGTTCGAGGAGATCGGGATCATCCAGCGCCACGATTTCGGTGACGGGCGGGCCCGCTACGAGGAGGCGCGCGGCGACCACCACCACCACCTGATCGACATCGAGACCGGCGAGGTGGTGGAGTTCCAGGACCCGGAGCTGGAGGCCGCCGTCACCCGCATCGCCCGCCATCTCGGCTTCGACATGATCGGGCAGCGGCTGGAGATCTTCGGGCGCCGCATCCAGCGCAAAGGTCCGGAGACGGCCTGATGGCGGCGGAGCGGAGAAGCGGGCCGGAGCGCGATCCGGCGGAGCGTTTCGCCGCCTGCGAGGCGGCGGTCTGCGGCTGCCGCCCGGTGGTGGAGCGCGCCTACCGCGAGCTGGTCGATTGCGGGCGCCCCGACCGCCACGCGCTGGAGGCGGCAACGGTGGTTCTGCGCTGGCATCATCCGGAACTGGACGTGCCGCAGGCGCTTCAGATCGTCGAGCGCTGGGTGGTCGCCCAAGGCCGGCTGCATTGATGCAGCATTGATCTTGCCTTGGCGAGCGGAGCGGTTCTAAAGGTCTTTCCCTTCCGCGACCCGCAGGGCCATTCATGGACGCCGAAAACCGCCTGACCGAGCTGGAAACCCGTCTTGCCCATCACGAGCGCATGGCCGAGGAGATGTCCGCCGTCCTGTTCGAGCAGGGGCGAACCATCGATCTCATGACGGCGCAGATGCGCCGCCTGCGCGACCGGATCGCGGAGCTGGAGTCCGGCGTGCCCCGCGCGCCGCAGGACGAGCCGCCCCCGCCCCACTACTGATCATCCCTTGCGGACGCTCACCGCATCTTCCAACCGCCGCGGGGACCGCACCAGCTGAGCTGCGGGCCGGCGGGCGGCTGGCGCGAGCAGTCGGCCTGGGCGCAGTTGCAGGCGGGAAACAGGCAGCGGTCGCCGTTCACGTCGGTGGCCTGCACGGCCAGTTCGTAGCGCGTGCCCCGCATCAGCTGCGCGCCGGCCGCGCTGTTGCGCTCGTAATGCTCGACGACGGCGAGCAGACGCAGCATGCGGGCCCGCTGTCCCTTGGTGTCGAGGCTCATCTTCCAATCTCCCGCCATGGCCGTCCGAGTCGTGCTCCGATGGACATGAAACGGCAGAAAAGGGCCGAGGCTCCAGCGTGCAACGGCCTTACCCACCGCTGGCCGGACGCCCGCCGGATGCGGTTCCCCGCTTGGCGGAGGCTTGGCCGCGGGGCCTAGGACGCCGGGTTCTTCGCCGCCTCGCCGGCTATGCCCTGGCTCGCGGCGGGGGCGGGCGGCAGGTCGGCCGACCAGCGGATGCCGCGGTTGCGGCCCGCGCGCTTGGCCTGATAGAGCGCCTGATCGGCGCGGCGCAGGGTTTCCGCCACGTCGGGAGAATCCTCGGGCCACAGCGCGATGCCGAGGGAGCAGCCGACCCGCACCGCCTCGCCCTGGACGCTGACGGGCTCGTTCACCGCGTCGATGATGCGGCGGGCCAGCCCGTCCAGGTCCGGCGGCTCGGCGCCGGCGCGCTGCGGCAGCACGGCGGCGAACTCGTCGCCGCCCAGCCGGGCCACCACGTCGTCGCCGCGGAAGCAGGCGGCCAGCCGCTCCCCCACCTGACGCAGCACGAGATCGCCCGCATCGTGGCCCAGCCGGTCGTTCACCGGCTTGAAGCCGTCCAGATCGATGTAGAGGAAGGCTGCGGAGCCGTTGCCGGCGGTCGTTGCCTCCACATACTGCTCGAAATAGCGGCGGTTCGGCAGGCCGGTCAGCCGGTCCTGATAGGCGATGTCCTCCAGCCGGACCAGGGCGGCGTCGCGATGGGTCAACCCGTCCACGAGATCGCGCAGAGTCGCCGACAGCGAGGTGATCTCGGCGCTGCCGCCCAGCACCGGCATTTCCGCTCCGCGCTCGCCGCTGCGGATGCGTTCCGCCGCCTGGGCGATGCGGCGCAGCGGCCGGGTGACCCGCCCGGCGGCCATCCAGCCGAGCACGCTGAACAGCAGCACCATAGCGCCGCCGGCCAGCACCGTCTCGACCATCTGGGCGGTGGCCGGGGCGTAGGCGACGGCCAGAGGCTGGCGGGCCACCACGCTCCAGCCCAGACCCGGATAGCTCAGATAGCCGTTGCCGTAGGCGTAGCCGGTCAGGTAGCGCTGCCCGTCCGGCCAGCGTTCGACGATCCAGCCGCTCTCGTTCTTCTGCGCGCTCCGCACCGCCTCGATGTCGAGGGGAGTGCCGAGCAGCTCGCGGGGGCCGAGCAGCACCGTGCGGTCCGCCGCGACCACGATCAGCTCCAGCTCCGCGCGGCCCCGCATGGTGTCCATCAGGGAACGGCGGATCTCGCGCGTCCATTCCCAGCTCAGATGCGTGGCCAGCACGCCGACGACCTCGCCCCGCTCGTTGTGCACGGGGGTGGAGATGTCCACGAACTTCATGGCCTCGCCCGTCGGGTTCGGCAACAGGAAGGCCAGCATCACCGCGTCGTGCACGTCGCCGACGAACTGCGTTTTCTGTCCGTTCTGGAAGACCGGGCGCTTGGAAATGTCCACGCCGTCCAGCAAGCCGCCGGTCGCGGCCAGAACCTTGCCCTTGGTGTCGGTCACGCCCATCCAGGAGACGGTCGGGAAGAACTCCTGGAATTGCTCCAGCAGCCAGCGCAGCCGGACCGGATCGTCGATGGCGGGGGTAATGCCGAGCTTGGCCAGCATGCCGATTTCGCTGGCCCGCGACCACATGGAGCGGTCCAGCCGGTCGGCCATGTTGTGGGCGGCCTCCGCGAGCGAGTGCCCGATCTCGCTCTCGATCCGCTCGCGGGAGCGCAGGCCGGTCAGCGCCGCCAGCACGACGGAGACGCCAAGGACCAGAACGGCACCGGTCAGAGCCACCGTCGTCCGCAGACCGCGTTCCCTCGCCATGACGCCCGGCCGCTCCCTTCGACACCCCGCCGCCGTTCCGTCAGGAAGACCGCATACGAAGGTTCTATCAAGTTCAGCCAGGTTTCAAAAGCGACATCAGGGAACGCTGCGCATACCGGCGCATGGAATTGTTGGAAAGGCCGGTCAGCGGGCCGGCCGGTTTCCCACGGCGGTGCGGCGGCAGTCGGACAGGATGTTGCCGACGGTGACGCGCTCCCGCTCGTCCATGGTCAGCTCCCACCGCGCCTTCACGGCGATCCAGCCCGCCACATAGGCGCAGATGTACTCCTCGCGCGGCGGCAGCCAGTCCTCCGGCCCCTTCGAGCCCTTGGCGCGGTTGGCCGCCGCCGAGACGGTGACGAGGGTCAGCGGGTCGCTCAGGTCGTTGGCGTAGGCCGCGCGCTTCTCCCGCGGCCAGTCGTAGCCGCCGCTGGCGTAGGTCTCCTCCAGCGGCACGCGGTGGTCGATGTCCACCTGCTTCGGTTCGGTGAAGGTTTCGCCGGTGTAGGGATCGTTCCACACGCCGGACAGCACCGAACAGCCGTTCGCCGACAGCTTCGCCGGCTTTGCGGAATCGCGGATCAGCACCTGCTCGCGCGTGTTCAGGCATTTGGAGTCGATGGTCAGCCAGTGCGGCCACTCGTCCCGCACATAGCCGCGGCGGCGCTCCTCCTCCACCCGGATGCGGTCGAGCTGGGCGGCGACCGCGGCGTAGTCGATGCTGGCGTCGGGGGCGGGGCGGGGGATGGGCCGTTGGCGCTGGGTCTTCTCCCCGAAGATGGAATCCAGCGTGCCGGGTGGGACGAGGTGGAAGCGCTCCGCCGCATAGACCGCGGCCAGCACCAGCAGAACGGCGACCAGCCCGCCCAGCGTCAGCGGACGGCCCCTCCGGCCGCCCCGCGGTGCTCCGCTCCTCCGTCGCGCCATGCCCCTGGTCCCTCAACCCTGTTCTTCGCCATACCTGGATATGGTTCCTGGGCTGTTCTATGGCGCTTTGGGGACGTGGCGCAACGGTGCGAGAGGAGTGGTCGTGCCGGGCAGCCCCGTTACGCCCAAACCGGCTCCGGAAGGCTCTCCATCAGCAGACCGGTGACCATCTCCACCCCGCCACCCCGCGCCGTGCTTCCGGTCAGCAGCGCCAGTTCCGTCTCCGGCAGGGCCGGCAGACCGTCCGCCACGCCGAGGAAGCGACTGCCGGGCGGCAGGGCGCTGTGGGGAAGCACGCTGACGCCCAGCCCGCCAGACACCGCGGCGCGCACCCCGGCGTGATTGGGGCTGGAGTAGGCCACCCGCCAGCGCCGCCCGGCGCGCTCCAACTCATGCACCGCGCGGTTGCGGTAGACGCAGCCCTGGGGGAACAGCACCAGCGGCAGCGGGTCCTCGCGGTGCAGATCCTCCGACGCCGGGCCAACCCAGCAGAGCGGCTCCCGCCACGCGTGCAATGCGCCGGGGCGGCCGGGTTCTTGCTTGACCAGGGCGATGTCGAGGTCGCCGCACTCCACGTCCGCGCGCAGCCGCACCGACAGGTCGCAGCGCACATCCAGCCGCAGCCGCCGGTTCGCCCGCGCGAAGTCGGCGAGCAGGCGGGGTAACCGCTCCACCGCGTAATCCTCCGGCACGCCCAGCCGCACCACCTCCGCCGCCGGGCGCCCGGACAGCACGGCGTTCGCCTCGTCGTTCAGCGCCAGCAGGCGGCGGGCGTAGCCGAGCAGCCGCTCGCCGTCGTCGGTCAGCGCGACGGCGCGGCTGTTGCGGTCGAGGAGCGGCAGGCCGACCTGCTCCTCCAGCCGGCGGATCTGCTGGCTGACCGTCGATTGCGTCTTGTGCACCCGCTCGCCGGCTCGCGTGAAGCCGCCGGCGTCCACCACGGAGACGAAGGTGCGCAGCAGCCCCAGATCCATCTCGCGCATCGGACCGACCATTCATGTTTCGAATGCAATGAATGATATCATCCAATTTCCAAATGAGAAGAGTCCGCGCCATCCTTTCCCTGACGCACACCATTCCGCATGGGAGAGGACCGGCCATGACACACGCCGCCACGCACCCCTTACCCCTGACCGACCCGCGGGCGGCGCCGCTCGTCCTGGTCGTGCCCTTCTGCCTCGCCTGGAGTTCGGCCTTTGCCGCGGGGAAGATCGGCTTGGCCGACTGCCCGCCGTTGCTGCTGCTGGCCTTTCGCTTCCTGATCGCCGGGGCGCTGCTCGCCGCCGTCGCGGCGTGGCGGGGCGAGTATCGGGGGATGGCCGGACGGACGCTCGGCCTGCTGGCGCTGCTCGGCCTGCTCAACCACGCGCTCTATCTGGGGCTGAGCTACAGCGGCATGATCTACGTGTCCTCCGGCCTGACG
Organism: Azospirillum sp. UFLA03-27; assembly: GCF_059803775.1. Classification (NCBI taxonomy): domain Bacteria; kingdom Pseudomonadati; phylum Pseudomonadota; class Alphaproteobacteria; order Rhodospirillales; family Azospirillaceae; genus Azospirillum; species Azospirillum sp. UFLA03-27. Next base: position 23,994 of record NZ_JAUQTX010000085.1, read on the forward strand.
GCGCTGATCGTCAGCTGTCTCTTATACACATCTCCGAGCCCACGAGACTATAAC
>NZ_JAUQTX010000086.1:0-23970 GCF_059803775.1 Azospirillum sp. UFLA03-27
GCGTATAATCGTCGGCAGCGTCAGATGTGTATAAGAGACAGAGGTTACCCGCCACACTTCCGTCGTGCCTGTGCGGCCACGAAGCGTGCGGTCGCCGACGCAGTCCAGCGGGGCCGCGCCGTCGCCTTGGAAGGCGGTGGCGGCGCTCGACAGGACGATGACCTCCTCGTCCCCCTGAAGGGCGGAGGCCAGCTCCTCGATGCGGGCGGCGACGTTCACGGTGTCGCCGACGATCGTGTAGTTGATGCGGCTCGCCGACCCGATGTTGCCGACCACCACCGGCCCGGAATGCAGGCCGATGCGAACGCGGATCGCCGGCAACCCCTCCGCCGCGCGGCGGCGGTTGCCTTCGCGCACGGCGCGGGTGATGGCGTGGGCGGCGCGCAGCGCGCGGGCGGCATGGTCCGGCTGTTCCTCCGGCGCGCCCCAGAAGGCCATGATGGCGTCGCCGATGAACTTGTCCACGGTGCCGCCCTCCGCCTCGATGCAGTTGGCGAGCAGAGTAAAATGCTCGTTGAGCAGGGCGGCGGTGTCGGCGGCGCCCATATGCTCGGCCATGCGGGAGAAGCCGCGGATGTCGGTGAACATCACCGTCACCTCCCGCTCCTCCGACTGGAAGCTGGTCAGGCCGCCGCGGCGGTGCATCAGCCGCAGCACCAGGGCCTTCGGCACATAGGTCTCGAACCAGCGCAGACCGGCGACCATGGCGTTGAAGGCGCTGTTGGCGCGGGCCAGTTCGCGAAGGCGCGAATCGGGAAGCTCGTCGATCGCGCGGAAGTCGAAGGTCCGGACATGGTCGGCCGCCTCGGCCAGATGGGCCACCTGGGTGCTGATGCGCCGCCCGACGATCAGCGCCACCGCCACCGAGATCAGCAGGATGCCCAGCCCGGCGAGGCCGGTGGTGTAGAGGCGGCGCACCTCGGCGCTGGCCTCGTTGGCGCGGAAGCTGATGCCGATGGTCCAGTCCTGCTGGCCGTAGCCGGCCATGCTGCGCATCAGGAACAGGTAATCCTCGTCCAGCACATTGACGAGCCGGCCCTCCACCCGCTTCTTCAGGGCGTCCACCGGTTGGCCGGTCTGCCACAGCGCCGCCAGCGCCGGGTCGGCCACCTGATCGATTCGCGGCAAAGGCGGACCGTCGGTCTTGGTGGAGAAGTCGAACTTCATGCCGGCCAGCGACGGGTGGGCCAGAACGTGCTGCCGGTCGAACAGGACGAAGGCGTTCAGCCCCTGCTCCACATAGAGCGTGGACAGGAAGCGCGACAGGTCGCCCAGCGACACCCCGACGACCACCTGCCCCAGATAGGTGCCGTTGCGCCGCACGGGCTGGAACAGGGTGACGAAGCTGGTTCCCGCCTCCTTCGACCACAGCGGGTCGGCCCAGACGGCGGTGGTGCGGTCGGCGCCGTTGCGCAGCTCCGGTCCCAGCTCCGGCTCGTGGCGCAGGTCCTCCCGCCCGATGTGGAGCTGGTTGCCCAGCCGGTCGGCGCGCAGGCCGGTGCGGTCGGGGTGGAAGAAGGCGATGCCCGTCACGTCCGGCGCCCCGGCCAGCGCGCCGCGCAACGTGTCCTGGAGAGAGCGGGAATCGGCGGGGTCCAGCTCCCCCCGCTCCATCAGTCCGGCCACGAAACGGGCCATGTCCCGCGCGGGGTTGAGCTGGTTGCGGATGCGCACCTCCACCCCCGACAAAGCGAGGTCGGCGCGGTCGTTCAGCAGCGCGAAGGTGTTCCGGCTGGCGCTGACGAGGCCGAGCACGAGCACGCTCGCCACCGCCAGCAGCATCAGCGACCCGAAGCCGGCCACCAGCACCGCCGCGATGGGCAGGCGCAGGCGTGGGCGTCCCAGCGCGGGCGGGCGCGTCCGGCGCGGACCACCCTTCTTGCGCACGGCCTCCTTCGGTCCGGAGACGCGCAAGCCGGTTCGCAGAAAACGCCGTTTGGTGGGGTGGTCAGCCATGGCGCGGAGCCTACAGGACGCACGCGTCCATCGGCAATCGGCCATCGCGCCGCGTCCTGTAACGGTCACCCCGCCGTCAACCGGGGGTTCGTCAGCCGGTGATGATCTTCACCGGATGTCCGGGCTGGATGGGAGTGCCCGGCGGAAGATCGTTGATGATCCGGAACAACTCTTCCGCGTAGGGCTCCCGCGGCATCTGGCGGACGAAGCTCTCCACGCTGTCGCCGGGGCGGGCGGTCTCCACGCGGATACGCCGGGGCTGGTAGGACGCGGCCTCCTGCTGGGTCAGCCGGCGGAAGCTGACGGCGGTCTGGCGGAAATCGGCGTCGAAGCGCGACAGCGCGCCGCCGGGGGCCAGGAAGGTGAAGCGGTACAGCGTGCCGGAGTCGGCGCGGATGGCCACCAGCCGCACGTCCACCGCCCCGGCGTCGGTCTTGCCCTGGGTCAGCGCGGTCGCGGCCGGCATGCCGTTGACGGCGAAGGATTGCAGGTCGCGCAACGGCGCTCCCTGCGCCCAGCTGCCGGTCAGATAGGCGGCGGGGTCGCGCACGCCCGGCGCCTTGCCGCCGTCGAAGACGATGGCCCCGCCGTTCGGCCCCTTGGCGATCACCTGCTGCGCCCCGTTGAGGAGGCTGTAGCCCTGCGGCACGTCGAAGGCGATGCCCAGCTGCGGGTGGGCGAAGGTCCGGCCGCGGACGAAGCCGTTCTCAGGGCTGTCGCCGTAGATCACCCCGTTCATCGCCGCCATGTAGGGATCGACGGGACGCGCCCCGCGGGGAAGTTCGCGGGCGATGGCCGCCGCCTCGTCGACGCGCGACGCGGTCTGCGGGTGGGTGGCGAAGAAGTCGAAGCCGCCTTCTCCCGCACCCTTGCCGGAGCGCAGGCCGGAATATTGGGTGTCGCGGCGCATGGTCTCCAGGAAGGTCGCCATGGCGAAGGGGTCGTAGCCGGCGCGGTGCAGATACTCGATGCCCAGCCGGTCGGCCTCCGACTCCTGGCCGCGGGAGTAGCGGGCGAGCAGGGCGGTGCCGCCGATGTTGGCGATCTGCGCCAGCTCCGGGCTGCCCAGCACGAGGCCGATGCCGGCGGCGAGCAGCCCGGCGATGGTCTGGTTGGTCTGCCGCTCCTGGCCATGGTGGGCGATGACGTGGCCGATCTCGTGCCCCAGCACGCTCGCCACCTCCGCCTCGTCCTTGGCAAGCGCCAGCAGGCCACGGGTGATGTAGACGTAGCCGCCGGGCAGGGCGAAGGCGTTGACCACGTCACTGTCCAGCACGGTGAAGGTCCAGGGGCCGGAGCGGTCGGTCTGGGCGGCCAGCCGGTTGCCGATGCCGGTGATGTAGGCCTGCAGCCGCTGGTCGGGGTAGGCCCCGCCATACTGGGCGAGGATCTTGGGATGCTCCTGCGCACCGATGGACTCCTCGCTGCCGCCGAGGAGCTGGGCTCTGGCCGGGGCACAGGCCGAGGTGAGCAGCAGGACGGCCAGCCCCACGGCGGCGATCCGGCGCAGCGGGGACAGGGAAGACGGCTTGCGTTCGGTCGTCGGTTCGGGCGTCATGGGTCGTCATATCGGAAGGGGGCTCGCAGAGATCAAACTCCCCGTCCGGCCCGCCTGTTCCACGGCTCCATCCCTTGGCCCGCCATGCCGCGCCGCATTCTCTCGCTGATGCTGTCCGCCCTGCTGCTGATGGCGAACACCGCCGGGCCGGCGGAGCTGCACGTCGTCGCGGTGATCGACGGCGCCACGCTGCTGCTGGAGGACGGTCGCAGCCTGCGTCTGGCCGGCATCGAGCCCGCCGCACCGCCCATGGGAGCCGAGCCGGGCGCCCCCTGGCCGTTGGCCGAAGCGGCGCGGCAGGCGCTGGCGGAGCTGGCCGTCGGGCAGCGCCTGAGCGTGCGGGGGGAGGCGCGGACCGACCGGCACGGGCGCCTGCTGGCACAGGTGGTGCGCGGCGACGGTCTGTGGCTCCAGGGCGAGCTGCTGGCGCGCGGCCTCGCCCGCGTGCACACCCGGCCTGACGCCCGCGCCCTGGCCCGCGAGATGCTGGCGGCGGAGGCCGGCGCGCGGGCGGCCGAGCGCGGCATCTGGCGGACCCGCGCCTACGCCGTGCGGCCCGCCGACCCGGACGCGCTGCGCCGGGACCGCGACAGCTTCCAGATCGTCGAGGGGCGGGTGCTGCGGGTGAGCAAGGCGGGCGGCGACGCCTATCTGGATTTCGGCGAGGACTGGCGGACCGACGTCACGGTGCACATCGGGCGGGCCGCGCTGCGCGAGTTCGTGGCCGCCGGCATCGACCCGCTGTCCTACGAGGGGCGGGTTGTCCGGGTGCGCGGCTGGGTGGGCCTGCGCGCCGGTCCGCTGATCGAGGCGACCCATCCCGAGCAGATCGAGCGGCTGGACGGAGCCGGCCCGCCCGTCCGCACCGCAGGGCATGACACGGCCCCGTCGCCGGATGCGGTTGATGAGGAGGATGAGGAGTGAGCCGGTGGCGGAGGCCGGACCGGCGCCCTACACTCGCTTGAGGATCGGCATCGGGAATGATTGGGCCGGATTCCTTGGATCGGCTACTCTGTGCGCCGGACGACCCGGCCCGGACTGACAGGACCTCTTCATGCCCCGCAGCGAGCTTTTCCCGCCCATCGACCCCTACCAGACCGGCTTTCTGCCCGTGGACGAGATCCACACGCTCTATTGGGAGCAGTCGGGAAACCCGCGCGGCGTGCCGGTGCTGTTCCTGCACGGGGGGCCGGGGGCGGGCGCCTCGCCGACGCACCGGCGTTTCTTCGATCCCGGCCATTACCGCATCGTCGTGATGGACCAGCGCGGGGCGGGCCGCTCCACCCCGCTGGGCGAGGTGCGCCACAACACGACCGAGCTGCTGGTGGAGGACGCCGAACGGCTGCGCCGTCATCTGGGGATCGAGCGCTGGCTGCTGTTCGGCGGAAGCTGGGGATCGACGCTGGCGCTGGCCTACGGGCAGACCCATCCGGAACGCTGCCTGGGGCTGATCCTGCGCGGCATCTTCCTGATGCGGAAGACGGAGATCGACTGGTTCCTCTACTCCATGCGCACAATCTTCCCGGAGGCCTGGGCCACCTTCGCCGGCCACATCCCGCCGGAGGAGCGCGGCGACCTGCTGGAGGCCTACTGGCGGCGGCTCAACGCGCCGGATGCGGCGACCCGCATGGCGGCGGCGCGGGTGTGGAGCCTGTATGAGGGGTCCTGCTCCTCGCTGCTGCCCTCGCCGGAGCTGATCGCGACGAGCGCGGAGGACACCCACGCTCTGGGGCTCGCCCGCATCGAGGCGCATTACTTCCGCTCCAACCGCTTCACCCCGGAGGACAGGCTGCTGCGCGACGTGCACCGCATCCGGCACCTGCCGGGGGCGATCGTCCAGGGCCGCTACGACATCGTCTGCCCCATCACCAGCGCCGACGACCTGCGCCGCGCCTGGCCGGAGGCCGATTACCGCGTGGTGCCCGACGCCGGCCATTCCGCCATGGAACCGGGCATCCGCGCCGCCCTGGTCCAGGCGACGGAGCGGTTCAAGGAGTACCGGTAGGGAATACCGGCAGGGGAGGGCGCGCCGGCCCCTCTCATACCTCTCCCGCATTCGCTCCCTCTTGCGTTGCGGCGTGGCCGCGCGTATAACCCTGCGCTCCAACGGGCGGCGAGGCCGGGTCCGAGACCCAGGGCATGCCCAACCGTCAGTCGGGAACATCCAACGCAAGGATTGAAAATGCCCAAGCTGAAGACGAAGAGCGGCGCCAAGAAGCGCTTCAAGGTGACCGCGTCCGGTAAGGTGCGCGCCCAGGCGGCCTTCAAGCGCCACTGCCTGGAGCAGAAGAGCCCGAATATGAAGCGCAATGCGCGCGGCATGATGACCCTGGCCGAGCCGGACCAGAAGATCGTGCTGAAGAACTGGCTGCGCAACGCTTGATATCGTAAGGGAATCTGAACCATGGCTCGTGTTAAGCGCGGCGTCACCACGCACGCCCGTCACCGCAAGATCCTGAAGCTCGCCAAGGGCTACCGGGGTCGCAATTCCAAGAACTTCCGCATCGCGATCGAGAAGGTCGAAAAGGCCCTTCAATACGCGTATCGCGACCGCCGCAACAAGAAGCGCGATTTCCGCGGCCTGTGGATCCAGCGCATCAACGCCGGTGTCCGCCAGTACGGCCTGACCTACTCGCGCTTCATCAACGGCATCAAGCTGGCCGGCATCGAGATCGACCGCAAGGTCCTGTCGGATCTGGCCGCCCGTGAGCCGGAGGCCTTCAAGGCCATCGTCGATCAGGCCCAGGCCGCTCTCGCCTCCAAGGCCGCCGCCTAAAGGGTTCGCCGCGCAAGCGGGAACCCCGGTCCGGCGCCGGACACGAAAGAAGGGAGCCGTGCCTCTGGGCCGGCTCCCTTTTTCTTTACGCTCGCACTTCCTTATGGCTCGCGGGAAATGACATGCTCGATGCGCTGAAAGACGAACTCCTGTCGCAGGTCAACGCCGCTGGCGACCTCGCGGCCCTCGAAGAGGTGCGGGTCACCGCGCTCGGCAAGAAGGGGCGCATCACCGGCTTCATGAAGGAGCTGGGCGGGCTGTCGCCCGACGAACGGCGCGAGCGCGGCCAGCAGCTCAACGCGCTGAAGGACGAGATCGCCGCCGCCATCGACGGCCGCAAGGCCGACCTCGCCCGCGCCCATCTGGAGGCCCGCCTCCAGGCCGAACGCATCGACGTCACCCTGCCGGTCCGTCCGCAGACCGAGGGGCGCATCCACCCGATCAGCCAGACCATCGACGAGATGGTGGCGATCTTCGCCGAGATGGGCTTCAGCGTCGCCGAGGGGCCGGACGTCGAGGACGACTTCCACAACTTCACCGCCCTGAACTTCCCGCCGGGCCACCCCGCCCGCGACATGCACGACACCTTCTATCTGCCGGATGCCCCCTCTGAAAACGGGGCCGACAAGAAGATGCTGCTGCGCACCCACACCAGCCCGGTGCAGGTCCGCACCATGCTGAACAAGAAGCCGCCGATCCGCATCATCGCGCCGGGCCGCACCTACCGGTCCGACTACGACATGACCCACACCCCGATGTTCCACCAGATCGAGGGGCTGGTCATCGACGAGGCGACGCACATGGGTCACCTCAAGGGCTGCCTGATCGAGTTCTGCCGCGCTTTCTTCGATGTGGACGACCTGCCGCTGCGCTTCCGTCCCAGCTTCTTCCCCTTCACCGAGCCGTCGGCGGAGGTGGACATCGGCTGCTCCCGCAAGGGCGGCGAGCTGAAGCTCGGCAACTACGGCGACTGGCTGGAGATCCTGGGCTGCGGCATGGTGCACCCCAACGTGCTGGAAGCCTGCGGCATCGACAGCACCAAGTACCAGGGCTTCGCCTTCGGCATGGGGATCGAGCGCGTGGCGATGCTGAAATACGGCATCCCCGACCTGCGCACTTTCTTCGAAGCCGACCTCCGCTGGCTGAAGCATTACGGCTTCGTGCCGCTCGACGTTCCCAGCATGGCCCAGGGCCTGACGCGCTAAAGGAGCCGGACCCATGAAGTTCACGCTGTCCTGGCTGAAGGACCATCTGGAGACCGACGCCACGCTCGACCAGATCGTGGAGAAGCTGACCGCCCTCGGCCTGGAGGTCGAAGGGGTGGAGGACCGCTCCAAGGAGCTGAAGCCCTTCCGCGTCGCCCACGTCGTCTCCGCCGAGAAGCACCCGGACGCCGACAAGCTGCGCGTCCTGGTCGTCGACACCGGCACCGAGAAGCTGCAGGTCGTCTGCGGCGCGCCCAACGCGCGGGCCGGGCTGAAGGGCGTCTTCGCGCCGGAGGGGGCCTACATCCCCGGCTCCGACATCACGCTGAAGAAGGGCGTCATCCGCGGCGTCGAGTCGAACGGCATGATGTGCTCCGAGCGCGAGCTGATGCTGTCGGAAGAACACAACGGCATCATCGAGCTGCCGGACGACGCGCCGGTCGGCGTCGCCTACGCCGACTATGCCGGCCTGGGCGACCCGGTCATCGACATCAGCCTGACGCCGGACCGCGCCGACTGCGCCGGGGTGCGCGGCATCGCCCGCGACCTCGCCGCCGCCGGTCTGGGCCGGCTGAAGCCGCTGGCGGCGGAGCCGGTCAAGGGCGCCTTCGCCAGCCCGTTCGGCGTGACCATCGAGGCGCCGGACGCCTGCCCGATGTATGTCGGCCGCTATTTCCGCGGCGTGAAGAACGGCCCGTCGCCGAAGTGGCTGCACGACAAGCTGGTCGCCATCGGCCTGCGCCCGATCTCCGCGCTGGTCGACATCACCAACTTCATCACCTTCGACCTGTCGCGCCCGCTGCACGCCTTCGACGCCGACAAGGTCAAGGGCGGGATCGTCGTCCGCCTGGCCCGTGAAGGCGAGACGCTGGCGGCGCTGAACGGCAAGGAATACCCGCTCGACCCGAGCATGACGGTCATCGCCGATCATGAGCGGGCCGAGGCGCTGGGCGGCATCATCGGCGGCGAGGCGTCGGGCTGCACCGAGACGACGGTCAACGTCTTCCTGGAGGCGGCGATCTTCGACACCGTGCGCACGGCGCAGACGGGGCGCAAGCTGGGCATCGAGTCGGACGCCCGCTACCGGCTGGAGCGCGGCGTCGATCCGGCGGCGGTGGTGTCGGGGATGGAACGGGCCACCCGCCTGATCCTGGAGATCTGCGGCGGCGAGGCCTCCGACCTCGTGATCGCCGGCGAGGAGCCGCAGTGGCGCCGCACCCTGACGCTGCGTCCGGGCCGGGTCGCCGCGCTGGGCGGTGTCGAGGTGCCGCGCGACGAGCAGACCCGCATCCTGATCGACCTTGGCTGCGAGATCGTCGGCGAGGATGTGGACGGCACCCTGCGCGTCGTCCCCCCCTCCTGGCGCGCCGACATCCACGGCGAGGCCGATCTGGTGGAGGAGGTGCTGCGCATCCACGGCTTCGACGCCATCCCGGCGACGCCGCTGCCGCGCGACAGCGTGCTGACCCGTCCGGCCCTGACCACCAAACAGCGCCGCGTCGGGCTGACCAAGCGCACGCTGGCCGTCCGCGGCCTGTCCGAAGCCGTCACCTGGTCCTTCATGGCCGGTCCGGTGGCCGAGCTGTTCGGCGGCGTCGGCGAGGGGCTGACGCTGGTCAACCCGATCAGCGCCGACCTCGACGTGATGCGCCCGTCGATCCTCGGCAACCTGATCCAGGCCGCCGGGCGCAACGCCGACCGCGGCTACGCCGACGTCGGCCTGTTCGAGGTCGGCCCGGCCTTCCGCAAGCCGTCGCCGGACGGGCAGGACATCGTGGCCGCCGGCATCCGCGCCGGCAACGCGGTGCCGCGCCACTGGGCGGAGAAGGCCCGCGGCGTCGATGCCTTTGATGCCAAGGCCGACGCGATGGCCGTGCTGGAGGCCGCCGGCGCGCCGGTGACCAACCTGCAGGTCACCACCGACGCGCCGGGCTGGTACCATCCGGGCCGCTCGGGCGTGCTGCGCCTCGGCCCGACGGTGATGGCCCGCTTCGGCGAGATCCACCCGGCCGTGCTGGGCACGCTGGGCGTCAAGGGTCCGGTGGTCGGCTTCGAGGTGTTCCTGGACGCCATTCCGCTGCCCAAAAAGAAGGGCGGCACGGCGCGTCCGCTGGTCCAGCTCTCGCCCTTCCAGCCGCTGGAGCGCGACTTCGCCTTCGTCGTCGGCAAGGACGTGGAGGCCGACAAGCTGATCCGCGCCGCCAAGGGTGCCGACAAGGCGCTGGTCAAGGACGTGACCGTCTTCGACGTCTACCAGGGCACCAACCTGGAGGAGGGCAAGAAATCCGTCGCGCTCTCTGTCACGCTCCAGCCGACCGAGCGCACCCTGACCGAGTCGGAGATCGAGGCCGTCGGCCAGAAGATCGTCGCCGCGGTCGCCAAGGCCACGGGCGGCAGCCTGCGCAGCTGACATCGACGTTCCTGACACGGGCGCATCCAAAGGCTGCGGATCCCGGAAAGGGTTCAATTTCGTAAGACAAAGTTTGGGCCCCCGCCGCAAGGCGGGGGCTCATTGTTTTTCCATGTCCGGATGGAACGGCTCCCAATCCGGACAGTTCAAAGGATTGTTCCGGAAGCGACACGTCTGGATTCGCGGAACATGCCGCGGTCCGTTGTTTGAAGCACGTTTCGGTGCGGCATCCGGACGTGCCTCATATGCGCTTTTTCAGAGTTGAATGGAATTGGTCCATCAGATAAAGCGAATGAACGTAAATTTTCAAATCATGCGTTCGTATTGTCTCGATGCTGCGCATCGCTGCCTATAAATTTCAGGAATGGAATGTTTTCTTTCCACGATACATGGCGGGTGTTTCAGAAAATTCGTCTGGCTGATATTTCTATTTTTTTAATATTTTTCATTCTTTTTTGAAGCGGCCATGTGGAAAACGGCGCGGGGTGCCCTGGCTCCGCCGCCCTCAGAGCTGGTGAAGAATCCGATGCTGAGCTTAACGAACGACCACGCCAGAACCGCCTCCGTCCTCGCCATGACCGGGGATGCCGGCAATGGTTCGGTGGACGGCGGCGGTGCCTTCCGCCGTGAAGACGGAGATGGAGGAGCGCCGGCCGAAGCCAGCCGGCTGGTCATCGTCGTGGACGACGACCGGTCGATCGTGGAAGGGTTGGCGCTGCTTCTCGAAGCCTGGGGGTACGACGTGCTGACCGCCCTGTCGCTGAACGAACTGGCGCAGCGGCTGCCCCAGGCGCCCGGCCGTCCGGGACTGGTCCTGGCGGATCACTTCCTGCCGGCGGGGGGCACGGGCGCCCAGGCGGTGGAGATGGTGCGCGCCCATGTCGGCGCCCCGGTGCCCGCCCTGATCCTGACCGGCGACACGATGCCGGAGCGTCAGGCCGAAGCCGCCGCCCTGGGCTGCCGGCTGCTGCACAAGCCGGTGCAGATCGGTCCGCTGAAGGACATGGTGGACACGCTGATGAGCGGCGCCGGCTGATCCCGCCGCCTCTTTCTCCGAAGGGTGTCACCCCCGGCGCAGGCTGCCGGACACCGCCAGGAAGGCGTCGACCACCACCGGATCGAACCGGCTGCCGGACAGGCGCCGGATCTCGGCCACCGCCACGTCATGGTCCAGCGCCTTGCGGTAGGGCCGGTCGCGGGTCATGGCGTCGAAGCTGTCGGCCACCGCGACGATGCGGGCGCTCAGCGGGATGGCGTTGCCCTGCAGGTGGTCGGGATAGCCGGTGCCGTCCCAATTCTCATGATGCGACCGGGCGATCTCCGCCCCCAGATGCAGATGCGTCCGTCCCTCGGACCGCTGACTCGCGCGGTCCAGCAAATCCCAGCCCGTGGTCGTGTGGGCCTGCATGACGGCCCGCTCCTCCGGGGTCAGCGGCCCGGTCTTGCCGAGGATGGCGGGGTCCAGTGTGGCGTTGCCGACGTCGTGGAGGATGGCGGCCAGACCGACCGACTCCAGGAACACCGTGTCGAGAACGGAGGGATGGCGCCCCTCTTCGGCCAGCCGGCGGGCGATGCGGTCGGTCACCATGGCGATGCGCGGGCCGGTTTCGGCCTCCGCGCTGGGATGACCGGCGCGCTCCGCCAGATCGGCCATGGCGATAACCGTATGCTCCTGGCTGCGCCGCAGCTGTTCGTACAGGTGCAGGTTGTCGAAACCGACCGAGATCTTGCGGCAGAACACCTCGATCAGGTTGCGGTCGAGGTCCGACAGGGGCCGGTCGGAACTCAGATAGACCACGTTCTCGCGGTCGTTCGGCGTGCGGATGTAAAGCGTGCAATGATCGGCGGCGTAGCGGTTGCTGCGCGACTCCAGGCAGCGCTTCACCTCCGCCAGAACGGCGGGCTCGACATGGTTGGCCGCCGGCTCGTCGATCAGCGTCTCGAACCGGCCGGACCCGGCCAGGACGTACAGGCCGTCCGCCGCGCCGCTGATGACCGGACCGCGCTGCACGCACAGGATGGCGTCCGGCCCGACGCCGAGGATGCCGGACAGCTGCGTCAGCACGCCGGCGGCGAACAGCTTCATCGAGCGCGCCTGGAACAGCGACGATGACGCCTCGATGATCTTCTCCAGCCCGCGCCGGTTCATCTCGATCGCCATGATGTCCTCGTAGGAGCGCAGGGCGGCGACCGTGGTGGTGAACAGCTGCTGGGCGGTGAGCTGCGTCTTGGCCTTGTAGTCGTTGATGTCGTAGTCGAGGATCACCGCGCGCTCCGGCGCCTGGCCGGGCTGGCCGGTGCGCAGGATGATGCGGACGTGGCGGTTCTTCAGCTCCTCCCGGATGTGGTGGACGAGCTGCAGCCCGGCGTCGTCGGTCTCCATCACCACGTCCAGCAGAATGATGGCGATGTCCTCCTCCCGCTCCAGGATCGTCCGTGCCTCTGCGGCGGAATAGGCGGAGATGAACTGGGCGGAGCGACCCTTGTAGGCGAAATCGGCCAGGACGAGCTTGGTGATGGAGTGCACCTCCGGCTCGTCGTCCACGATCATCATCTTCCACCGGCTTCCGGTGGCCGGCGACCCGGTTTCGCCGTTTCCGTCGCCGTCCTGGTCGTCCAGAAAGAGGAACTCGTCGTCGGAGTCGGTCATGGGCAAAGCCTGGGGCGGAGCGGGCAGGGGGTAAGAAAGATTAACACGGCACGGCGGTGCCCGCCTACCGCCACGATCGATGCATTTTTGACGAAAAAGCTCAATAATTTGCATTGAGCGCGGGGACTGTTCCGCTTGGTGGAAAGCGGCGCGAGGATCAGAAGGTCTCCAGCTCGATCACCCAGCAGTCCATGGAGCGCTGCGCCAGCGCGCCGCAGACATTGTCCACCTGGGTCCGGGTGAAGGGGCCGACGCCCATCTGGTAGGTGGTGCGGGCGCCGCGGAAGACCGGCCAGACCATCGGCGGCAGGTCGCGGTAGGCCGTTCCTGGGCCGTAGGTGAATTCCTGCCACGCCCGCAGCCCCTCGGCGTGGCTGACATACTCGCCGAGCCGCGCAGCGAACAGCGCCCCCGGCTCGATCGGCGGCATGCCGGGCAGCGGGTAGGGGGCGACCACCCCGATCAGACTTTCCGCCGTGGCAACCGCCCGCGTCCGGCCGGGCATGCCCAGCGTCACCCGCCCGTTCGCGGAGTCGATCAGGCTGACCACGTCGCCCTTGCGCAGGGTGAAGCTGCGCCGCTTCTTGTTGTCGAGGATCTCCGTCGCCTTGATGGCGTCCGCCGCGACCACATAGCCCTGGGCCGGCACCTGGGCGGCGATCTCCCACGCGCTGCGCGGCACCACGGCGGCGCTGCGGTGGATGACCGGCGGCTTGCCGGTCGAGGGGGGCGATCCGCCGGCGTTGGCCCCGCCGGCGGTGGCGCCCATGGCGGCGGTGATCGAGCGCGACACCATCAGCGCCGGGTCCAGCGAGTCGGAGGGCACATAGCCGATGGGCTGGCCGCCGATGGCGACCTCTGTCCAACTGGTGCCGCGCGGTGTGCCCAGCGCGTTCAGCGCCTTGCCGCGCGGCAGGGTCTGGATGATCCGGGCGTCGGCGTTGGGGCCGATGCGCACCTCGATGTCGCGGTTCAGGACCACCTCGCCGGTCAACGGAGCGCCGATGGCGACGGGGCTTTGCGCCAGGGCGGCGTCCGGGGCGAACCACATCGTCGCCGCGGCCAGGATCAGCCGCAGCGCCAGGGCGCGGAAGGCGGTGGTGGAACGCGTGCGCACGGCGGTTTGCCCCCATGGAGGAGGGGCCATTCTGCATCGGTCCGGCCCGCCGGGGCAACCCGGCGCGCGTCCGGGGTAGCGGATGTCACGAAGCGGGACCAAGCGTTAGGCCGGCCGTCAGGCCAGGCGCCCCTCGCCCACCAGATCGTGGATGGCCTCGGCCAACAGGCGGACCGGCTTGGCGGCCATGCCGGGGGCGCGGTGCAGCGCGATGTCGATGTCCGGCAGGTCGGGGAAGCCGTCCGCCGCGGTCAGCCGGCGCAGGCTGGGCGGGATGGTGCATTCCTCCATGGCGGTGACGCCCAGCCCGCCCAGCACGGCGCCGTGCACCGCCACCACGCTCTTGCTGATGAAGGCGACGCGCCAGCCGCGCCCGATGCCCTCCAGCGCCGCGACGGCGAGGTCGCGCACCACGCAGCCCTTGGGGAACAGGGCCAGCGGCAGCGGGTCCTCCCGCTCGATGGGGATGGAATCGACGACGATGGAGCGTGGCGGGGCGACCCAGGCCACCGGCTCCCGCCGCACCAGTTCGCCGCTGCGGCTGTCCGGGTGGCGGGTGACCAAGGCGAGGTCGTAGCGGCCCTTGTCGATCTCCGCCACCAGATCGGGGCTGTTGTCGCAGATCACCTCCACCGGCACGTCGGGGTAGGCGGCGGCGAAGCGGGCGAGCACGCCGGGCAGCAGCATGGTGGCGTAATCGTCCGGCGTGCCGATGCGCACGCTGGCTACCGTGGCGGGCCGGCGCATCAGGGCCAGCGCCTCGTCGTTCAGGGTCAGCATCCGCCGGGCGTAGGTCAGCAGAAGCTCGCCGTCCTGGGTGAGGTGGACGCTCTTGGTGTCGCGCTGGAAGACGCGGGTGCCCACGACCTCCTCCAGCCGGCGGACCTGCTGGCTGACGGCGGCCTGGGTGCGGCCCAGCGTGTCGCCGGCACGGGTGAAGCTGCGCGCGTCGGCGACGGCGACGAAAGCGCGCAGAAGGTCGGTGTCAAGGTTGGCCGGCATGGTCACGCATTCAAGCAGAGGGGGCGCGCGGGTTCAACGCGCGAAAGGACCATCACGATCTGTGATGATCCTCATAAAGCCTATTCGTTTCCAAGATTTTCCACGCGGGCGCAGGGTGCCCTCCAAATCTTGGGAGAACGGAGCGATGGGCGTGTTCGACGCGATGACGACGGTGGTGCTGGAGGCCGGACGGCTGGACCGCGAGGAGGAGCGCCGCCCGATGACGGTGACGGTGGCAGCGCCGTCGCCGTGGCGCTTCCGGCTGCCGCGGATGCCGGCTCTGCCGGTGCTGCTGCTGACGATCCTGGTGGTGTGAGCGCGAATCAGGTGGCGGGCGTGCCGTCGGCGGGCTTGTCCGCCGGGGCCTCGGCGGCCGGCGCCGGCTCGGGAGTGGGCGTCGCAGCCGGCGTCACAGGAGGCAGGGTGAGGCGGATGGGCGCCGGCCCGCCGCTGTCGGGAGTCGAGGCCGCCGGAGCCTCGGCAGGTGCCTCCGCGGCGGGCGGGGCGGGAAGCTCCTTTGCCTCGATCGCCTCGGCGGGCTTGGCGTCCTTTTGGGCGTCGTCCTTGGCCGCTTCCTTCGCCACGTCCTTTAGGACGGGAGCCGGCTCCGGGTCCGTCGAATAGTCGGCGACGATGCGGGCCTGACTGCCGGCGATGACGAGAACCTTCTGCCCGATCTCGATGGGCTTCTCTTCCCGCTGGGTGACCGACAGAAGCTCGCCGTCCGGCTTGCGGACGATGTATTCCCAGCCCGTGGTGTCGCCGGTCACATGCTCGATCGAGGTGCCGATCAGCCCGCCGATGGCCGTGCCGCCGACCGCGCCCAGCGCCGCGTTGATGCCAAAGGTGCCGGACTGGGAGCCCAGCACGCCGCCCGCGGCCCCGCCGGTGACGGCGCCGACGGTGCCGCTGGTGCTGATCTTGACCTGACGGAACCCGATGACGACCGCCCGCTCCACCTTGTTCGCCTGCTGGGTGGCGGTGGCGGCGTAGGTGTTGGGCGAGTAGTTCGGGGTGCAGCCTGCAAGGATGCCGACGACCAGGGCGGCGGGCAGGCCGAACATGACAGTGCGCGTCACGGGACATCATCCGTTTGGAAGCCTGACCGGGTGATAGGCGATTCCGCGTGGCGAGTCATTCGACTTTTTGTGGGCTCCGGGATGCGTGGACAAAAAGAAAGCGGGCCTTTTCGGACCCGCCTTCCGTCATGCCGTCGCGAGGCCGGCGCTTATTCGTCGCCCATCTTGAGGGCGGCGATGAAGGCGCTCTGCGGGATTTCAACCTGGCCGAACTGCCGCATGCGCTTCTTGCCTTCCTTCTGCTTGTCCAGCAGCTTGCGCTTGCGGCTGATGTCGCCGCCGTAGCACTTGGCCGTCACGTCCTTGCGCAGCGCGCCGATGCTCTCGCGGGCGATGATCTTGCCGCCGATGGCCGCCTGCACGGCGATCTTGAAAAGCTGGCGCGGGATCAGCTCCTTCAGCCGCTCGCAGAGCTGGCGGCCGCGGCGCTCCGACTGGGAGCGGTGGACGATCATCGACAGGGCGTCCACCGGCTCGGCGTTCACCAGGATCGACATCTTCACGAGGTCGCCTTCCTCGTAGCTGTCCATCTGGTAGTCGAAGCTGGCGTAGCCGCGGCTGATCGACTTCAGACGGTCGTAGAAGTCGAAGACCACCTCGTTCAGCGGCAGGCGGTAGACCAGCATGGCGCGGGCGCCGGCGTAGGTCAGCTCGATCTGCTGGCCGCGCCGCTCGGTGCAGAGCTGGAGGATGCCGCCCAGATACTCGTCGGGCAGCATGATGGTGGCCTTGATCCACGGCTCGTCGATGCGGTCGATCTTCATCACGTCCGGCATGTCCGCCGGGTTGTGCAGATCCATCACCGTGCCGTCGGTCATGTACAGCTTGTAGACCACCGACGGCGCCGTGGTGATCAGGTCGAGGTTGAACTCGCGCTCCAGCCGCTCCTGGATGATCTCCAGATGCAGCAGGCCGAGGAAGCCGCAGCGGAAGCCGAAGCCCAGCGCCGCCGACGTCTCGGCCTCGTAATGGAAGCTGGAGTCGTTCAGCTTCAGCTTGCCCAGGCTGTCGCGCAGCCGCTCGAAGTCGGCGGCGTCGACCGGGAACAGGCCGCACCACACCACGGGGATGGAGGGCTTGAAGCCGGCCAGCGGCTCCGCCGCCGGGCGGCGGTCCTCGGTGATGGTGTCGCCGACCTTGGTCAGCGTGATGTCCTTGATGGCGGCGGTGATGAAGCCCATCTCGCCCGGCCCCAGCTCGCCGGTCAGCAGCGCCTTCGGGGTGAAGACGCCGACGCGGTCCACCTCGTGCGCGCTGCCGGCGGCCATGAAGCGGACCTTCTGGTTCACCTTCAGCCGCCCGTCGACCACGCGCACCAGGATGACCACGCCGAGATACGGGTCGTACCAGGAATCGACCAGCAGGGCCTTCAACTCGCCGTCGGCGTTGCCCTTGGGCGCGGGCAGGCGCTGCACCACGGCTTCCAGCACGGCGTCGATGTTCAGGCCGGTCTTGGCCGAGATCTCCACGGCGTCGGTGGCGTCCAGGCCGATCACGTCCTCGATCTGCTGCTTGACGCGGTCGGGCTCCGCCGCGGGCAGGTCGATCTTGTTCAGGACCGGGATGATCTCGTGGTTGTTGTCGATCGCCTGATAGACGTTGGCGAGCGTCTGCGCCTCCACACCCTGCGAGGCGTCCACCACCAGGATCGAGCCCTCGCAGGCAGCGAGGCTGCGGCTGACCTCGTAGGCGAAGTCGACGTGGCCCGGCGTGTCCATCAGGTTCAGCGTGTATTGCTGCCCGTCCTTGGCCTTGTAGAGCAGGCGGACGGTCTGCGCCTTGATGGTGATGCCGCGCTCGCGCTCGATGTCCATGCTGTCGAGCACCTGTTCGCGCATCTCGCGCGAATCGAGGCCGCCGCACTGCTGGATCAGACGGTCGGCAAGGGTCGACTTGCCGTGGTCGATGTGTGCGATGATCGAGAAATTGCGGATGTGCGAAAGGTCAGTCATCGGTGCCCGGAGCCCTGGTTTGGGGCGGAACATAGGGCGGACGGACGATGCGCGCAATGGCGGCGTGGACAGGCCCTATGGAATGGCCCTGTCCCCGTTCCACTCCTTTCGCGGGAAACGCGGGGATCGGCCCCGCGCTCTCCTACGCCACCAGAACCGGCGCCACCGCTCGGTACAGCTCCATGTACTCCTCCGCCGGGCCGTGCCAGCCGAAGTCGCGGGTCATCGCGTGCTGCTGCATGGCGTGCCAGCGCTCCGGCTTGCGGTAGAGGGCGGCGGCGCGGCGCAGCGCCCAGGTCAGCTCCTGGACGGTGGCGTTGACGAACTGGAAGCCGGTGGCGCTGCCGTCGTTCACCGCCGCCGGGTTGGCGTCCACGATGGTGTCGGCGAGGCCCCCGGTGCGGCGGACCAGCGGCAGGGTGCCGTACTTCAGCGCGTACATCTGGGTCAGGCCGCAGGGCTCCGACCGCGAGGGCACCAGGAACAGGTCGGCGCCGGCCTGGATGCGGTGGGACAGCGCCTCGTCGTAGCCGATGCGCACGCCGACCGACTTCGGGAACCAGGTGGCGAGGTGGCGGAAGCCGGCCTCCAGCGCCGGCTCGCCGCTGCCGAGAACAGCGAGCTGGCCGCCCCAGGCGATCCATTGCGACGCCGCCTCCAGCACCAGATCCAGCCCCTTGTGGCCGGTCAGGCGGCTGACCACCGCGGCCAGCGGGGCGTCCGCCCGGCGGTCCAGGCCGAAGGTCGCCTGGAGGTCGGCCTTGCACAGGTCCTTGCCGCCGAGGTCCGCGGCGCCGTAGCGGGCGGCGATGTGCGGGTCGATGGCGGGGTCCCAGATGTCATAGTCCACGCCGTTGAGGATGCCGGTCAGCGCCTCGGCCCGCGTGGCGAGCAGCCCTTCCAGGCCGGCGCCGTGCTCCGCCGTCTGGATCTCGTGGGCGTAGGTCGGGCTGACCGTGGTCAGGCGGTCGGAGTAGAAGCAGCCGGCCTTGAGGAAGCCGACCCCGCCGTAATACTCCACCCCGTCGATCCGGAAGGCGGCGGACGGCAGGCCGAGGTCGCTCATCATCCAGGCACCGAACAGGCCCTGATAGGCGATGTTGTGGATCGTCGTCACCGTGCCCGGCCGGAACGGCCCGGTGAAGCGGTCGGGGCGCAGCTCCAGATAGGCCGGGATCAGGCCGGTCTGCCAGTCGTGCCCGTGCAGCACGTCGGGACGCCACCAGGGATCGAGGCCGTCCTCCGTCGCGAAGCCCGCCGCGCACCAGGACAGGGCCGCGAAGCGTTCCGCGTTGTCCGGCCAGTCCTTGCCGTCCGGTCCCAGATAGGGGTTGCCGGGCCGGTCGTAGAGCGCCGGCGCGTCCAGCACATAGGCCAGCACCCCGTCGGGCATCCGTCCGATCCGCAGCGTCGCCGGGGCGCCGCCGGGCAGATCGGTGAGCGGCTTGCCGACCGGCTGCAGGTCGGCGAGCCCGTTCAGCACCGCCGGATAGCCGGGCAGCAGCAGGCGGACCTCGGCTCCGGCGCGGTTCAGGGCGGGGGGCAGGGCGGCGGAAACGTCGGCCAGCCCGCCGGTCTTCACCAGGGGGTAGCATTCCGGCGTGACGAACAGGACGCGCATGGAGGCGGGGTCTTTCGGTTTCTTCTTGGTCTTGCTCACCGCCCCCTCGCCCCAGCGGGGCGAAGGGGGATGGGAAGGGTCAGTCCTTGGGCAGGCGGTCGATCATGTCCTGGGTGATCAGGCAGACGCCGCCCTCGCTGCGGTGGAAGCGCTTGGCGTCCAGCTCCGGGTCCTCGCCGACGACCAGCCCCTCGGGGATCACCACGCCGCGGTCGATCACCACCTTGGTCAGGCGGCAATGACGACCGATGTCGACGTCCGGCAGCACCACCGCCTGATGCAGCTCGCTGAAGGAGTTGACGCGCACCTCGCTGAACAGCAGCGAGTTCTTCACCAGCGAGCCGGAAACGATGCAGCCGCCCGACACCAGGCTGTCCACGGCCATGCCGCGCCGGTTCTCGTCGTCGAAGACGAACTTCGCCGGGGGAAGCTGCTCCTGGTAGGTGAAGATCGGCCACTCGCGGTCGTACATGTTGAGCTGCGGCGTGACGTGGCAGAGGTCGAGGTTGGCCTCCCAATAGGCGTCGATGGTGCCGACGTCGCGCCAGTAGGGCTCCGACTCATGGCCGTTCAGGATGGCCGACTCGGCGAAGTCGTGGGCCATCACCCGCGCCCCGCTCGTCACCAGATACGGGATGATGTCCTTGCCGAAGTCGCGGGACGAGCCGGGTTCGTTGAAGTCGCGCTCCAGCTGGTCGTAGAGGAACTGCGCGTTGAAGACGTAGATGCCCATGCTGGCCAGCGACTTGTCCGGGTTGCCCGGCATCGGCGGCGGGTCGGTGGGCTTCTCGACGAAGTCGATGACGCGCTGCGTCTCGTCCACATGCATGACGCCGAAGCCGGTCGCCTGGGCGCGCGGCACCTGGATGCAGGGGATCGTCACATCGGCCTTCTTGGCGATGTGGTCGAGCAGCAGCGCGCCGTAATCCATCTTGTAGATGTGGTCGCCGGCCAGGATCAGGATGTATTCCGGCTCGTGGTCGCGCAGGATGTCCAGGTTCTGGTAAACCGCGTCGGCGGTGCCCTGGTACCAGGCGGTCTCGCTGATGCGCTGCTGCGCCGGCAGCAGGTCGCAGAACTCGTTCATCTCGCCGCGGAAGAAGTTCCAGCCGCGCTGCAGGTGGCGCAGCAGGCTGTGCGACTTGTACTGCGTCAGCACGCCGATGCGGCGGAAACCCGAATTGATGCAGTTCGACAGGGCGAAGTCGATGATCCGGAACTTGCCCCCGAAATAGGTGGCCGGCTTGGCGCGACGGTCGGTCAGCTGCTTCAGCCGGCTGCCCCGGCCGCCGGCCAGGACAAGTGCCACGGCGCGGCGCGGCGCCAGCCGCAGATCCCGTTTGTCGAGCATGTGTCTCCCCTTTCGGTTCTCTTTTTTGCTGTCGGCCATCCGGAAGCGTCCGGCGGACCCGTATGGGCGGAGGCCGCTTGTCCCCGGCCCCGTCCGGCTCCGCCGGTTGAGAGGGTGACCGTGCCACATTTCACGGGGGCGGGCCAATAGGCCGAGGGGAACAGGCCGGAAATAGAGGGGGCTGCCCAACGGTTGTGCGGAAATCAGGCGCATCACTGTGCACAATAAACAGGCAAGCGCGTGGGAAACGGGCGCGCGGCGCCTCAACAGGGGGCAGGCAACCTGCAATCCATGGGCGAATCAAGCTGCGGTGCAAGGCTTTGGGTGGTCCGATTTTCTGCTCAATTTCTGGGCAAGGCAGTCCGGCGACTCGGGTCCTATGCTGCTTTGCGGTCATCCGAAAGGCCGCAACCACCGCGATTCCTAGCCCTTTTGGGTTGGCACGCTTCTTGAAAAGAAATCGGCGTACACGGTCCCCTCCCGCCGCCCCGTCTGTACCGGGGACGGGGCGAAACGGGCCAGAAGCATTCGAATAAAGAGGAGCCTCGATGAGCCGTCTCTTCACCCTCGCCGCGCCGACGATGGCGGCGATTCTGGGCTTGGCCGGTCTGCCTGCCG
This sequence comes from Azospirillum sp. UFLA03-27, assembly GCF_059803775.1. Classification (NCBI taxonomy): domain Bacteria; kingdom Pseudomonadati; phylum Pseudomonadota; class Alphaproteobacteria; order Rhodospirillales; family Azospirillaceae; genus Azospirillum; species Azospirillum sp. UFLA03-27. The sequence continues at coordinate 21,296 of NZ_JAUQTX010000086.1, forward strand.
CCGCCCTCGCCCAGGAAGCGGCCGCCGCCGCGGCCGAGCCGACCCTGAGCAGCGGCGACACGGCTTGGATGCTGGTCGCCACGGCGCTGGTTCTGTTCATGACCATCCCGGGTCTGGCCCTGTTCTACGGCGGCATGGTCCGCAAGATGAACGTGCTGTCGGTCGTGATGCAGAGCTTCGCGATCTGCTGCCTGGTCAGCATCCTGTGGTTCTTCGCCGGTTACAGCATCGCCTTCACCGAAGGCACCCCGTATTTCGGCGGCCTTTCGAAGTTCATGCTGGCCGGCATCACCAAGGACAGCCTGTCGGGCGTCATTCCGGAGACGATCTTCGTCGTCTTCCAGATGACCTTCGCCATCATCACGCCGGCCCTGATCACCGGCGCCTTCGCCGACCGCATGAAGTTCTCCTCGATGCTGGTCTTCACGGGCCTGTGGTCGCTGATCGTCTACGCGCCGATCACCCACTGGGTCTGGGGTCCGGGCGGTTATCTGATGGGTGACGGCGTGCTCGACTACGCCGGCGGCACCGTCGTGCACATCAACGCGGGCGTGGCCGGTCTGGTCGCCGCCATCGTGCTGGGCAAGCGCAAGGGCTACCCGAACGAGAACTTCGCCCCGCACAACCTGGTGCTCAGCCTGATCGGCGCCTCGATGCTGTGGGTCGGCTGGTTCGGCTTCAACGCGGGTTCCGCCGTGGCCGCTGACGGCCGTGCGGGCATGGCCATGCTGGTCACGCAGATCGCCGCCGCCACCGCCGCCATGTCCTGGCTGCTGGTCGAGTGGGCCACCAAGGGCAAGCCCTCGGTCCTCGGCATCATCTCCGGGGCCATCGCCGGCCTGGTCGCCATCACCCCGGCCTCGGGCTTCGTCGGTCCGACCGGCGCCCTGGTCATCGGTCTGGCCGCCGGCGTGATCTGCTACTGGGGCGCCACCGGCCTCAAGCGCGCCCTCGGCTATGACGACTCGCTGGACGCCTTCGGCGTGCACGGCGTGGGCGGCATCGTCGGCGCCATCCTGACCGGCGTCTTCGCCCAGGAAGCCATCGGCGGCACCGCCGGCGCCCTGGAAGGCAACGTCGGCCAGATCTGGACGCAGGTCTACGGCATCCTGGCCACCATCGCCTACTCGGCGGTCGGCTCCTTCATCATCCTGAAGGTCATCGACGTGGTGATGGGCCTGCGCGTCGACGAGGACGTCGAGCGCGACGGCCTGGACCTCGCCCTGCACGGCGAGACCATCCACTAAGCACCTTTTGCAGCCTGGTTGTTTCCTCCATGAACTTCCGCCGCCGGGGCCTCCCGGCGGCGGATTTTTCATTTTGGAAGCGGTGACGCGCTCAGCGGCGCAGATACATTTTGCCGACGCCGTTCAGCGCCGTGAAAAGCTGCGCGAACTGCGCCAGGAAGGCGTCCCAGGCCAGCGGCCCGGCCTTCTCCGCCACCGCTTGGTGGATGGCGCCCAGGCTGGTCCGCCCGTCCACCCGCGCCAGGATCGGCCCGGCCAGACGGGGCAGGGGCAGGGGGATGACCGCGCCCATCAGCTCCGCCTCCAGCACGCCGCCGGGGGGCAGGCCCTTGGCCACCGCGGCGCCGTCGAGGTCGCGCAGCACCGGCACCACCTCCGGCCCGTCCGGGCGGGCGATGGCGCCCTCGGCATCCTCGGGACGGACGAGATAGGCGATGTGCTTGGTCATGCTGCCGGTGACCTGCTCGGCCCAGGCGGCGCGCTCCAGCCGGGACAGCCCGTCGAGCCGCTTCAGCAGGCGGGGGTCCTTCACCCAGACGGCGGGGTCGTAGCGGTAGGGGTCCACCAGCGCGGCGATGGCCAGACCGCCCGCCGCCGCCAGCTCCGCCAGCTCCGGCACGGTGAAGGGCCGGTCGCAGGAATGCAGCAGCAGGTCGTAGAGGTCGGCGTCGGCCTGTTTGTGGTCGTTGATGAAGGGGTTGCGCAGCAGCCAGTTGGACGTCGGCAGCCGCTCGATCAGCCGGCGGGCCAGCGCCACCCGCTCCTTCGGCGGCAGGTCCGCCGCGATGGTGCGCAGCGCCGCCTGCATGGGATAGACGCCGGTGCGCCCGTACGGTGCGTAGACCATCAGCCCGATCCCGCCGCCCGGCTTCAGCGCTCCCGCCAGCGAGCGGATGCCCGCCGCCGGCTCGTCCAGATGGTGCAGCACGCCGCAGCAGTCGACGTAGTCGAACGGCCCCCCCTCCTCCAACAGCCCGCCGAGGTCGAGCAGCGAGCCGCGACGGAAGTCGATGTTGGTCAGCCCGCGCGCCTTGGCCCGCGCCTCGGCGATGTCGCGCGCGGCGTCGGAGAGGTCGAGATAGGTGACGTGCCCCGGATTGCCGGCGTCAGCCAGCTGCTGGGCGATCATGATCGTCCCGTCGCCGGTCCCGCCGCCGGCCACCAGCACCCTGAGGGGCTTGGCGTGGTCGAGACGCCCGCCGAAGACGTTGTGGTTCACCTCGTCCAGATGGCTGGGCGATCCGGTGATCAGGCGCTTTTTCTCGTCGGCGGGGTTGCGCGCGGGATAGGGGAAGGCTTCGTACTGGGCGCGCAGGGTGTCGATGCTCATGGATCGGGCAACCGGTCAGGTGGACGGGTGCCGGACCATAGCATCAATGGAACGGGCTCTGTCTCTTATACACATCTCCGAGCCCACGAGACTATAAC
>NZ_JAUQTX010000087.1:0-23947 GCF_059803775.1 Azospirillum sp. UFLA03-27
GTTATAGTCTCGTGGGCTCGGAGATGTGTATAAGAGACAGGTCTTTGCCCCCTCCCTAACCCTCCTCCGCTGACGCAGGGGAGGGCCGGGGTGGGGGCAATGTCCTCGAACTACATCGCCTCCGTCTCCACGGAACTACGTCGCCTCCGCCTCCACGTCGCGGTGCTCCAGGCTGGCGCGCACGGTGCGGCGCAGGTCGTCGGGCTGGATGGGTTTGTGCAGCAGGGCGCATTGCGCGCCGGCGGCCTCGCGCAGCCGGTCGGAGGAGGTGTCGCCGGTCAGCAGCACCCCCGGCAGGTCGGGTCCGAAGCGGCGGCGCAGCGTGTCCATCAGCATCAGCCCGGTGTCGCCGTCCGGCAGGCGGTAGTCGGTGAGCACCAGATCGGGCACCAGCGCTCCGTCCACCAGTTCCAGCGCTTCCGCCACCGATCCGGCCTCGGTCACCCGGTAGCCCCAGCCGTCCAGCATCAGGGCCAGCGCCATGCGGATCACCGCGTCGTCCTCGACCAGCAGGACGGAGGCGTCGCCGTCCGCCTCGCCACTGCCCGCGGCGGAGGCGTCCGGTGAATCGCCGCAGTGCCGCTGGTCGAGAATGGCCCCCGACGGAAGGGTGATGGCGAAGCAGGAGCCCTTGCCCGGCGCCGAGGTCACCTCGATGGTGCCGCCCAGCATATGGACGAGGCGCCGCGCAATGCTGAGCCCCATGCCCAGCCCCTCCCGCCGGTCGCGGGCGACGTTGCCGATCTGGTAGAAGTCCTGGAAGATGCGGTCGAGCTGGTTCTCCGGAATGCCGATGCCGGTGTCCCACACCTCGAACCGCAGGGCTCCGTTGCGCCGCCGCGCCCCGAACAGCACCCGGCCCTGCCGCGTGTAGCGGATGGCGTTGGTCAGCAGATTGCGCAGCACGCGCTCCAGCAGGCCGCCGTCGGTGCAGGCGCTCAGCCGCACCGGCACGGTGCGCAGCGTCAGCCCGGAAGAGGCGGCAACCGCCTGGAACTCCCCGTGCAGCCGCTCCATGATCGATCCCACCTCCACCGGAGCGGAGTGGGGGGTGACGAGACCGGCCTCCAGCTTGGAGATGTCGAGCAGGCAGTCGAGCAGTCCGCCGAGCGAGGCCACGGTGTCGCGGAGCTGGGTGGCGATGCGCCGCGCGTCCTCGGGGATCGGCTCCTTCAGCAGAAGCCCGGACAGCAGGGTCAGGGCCTGGGCCGGCTGGCGCAGGTCGTGGCTGGCCGCGGCCATGAAGCGTTCCTTGGCGTCCAGCGCCACGTTCAAGTCGCGCTCCATCGACTTGATGGCCGAGATGTCGGTGACGCTGGACACCACCGCCTCGGGCTGTCCGTCCACGCCCGGCACGGGGTGGCTGGAGACGCGCAGCCAACGGGTGGGGGCCCCCGCCTCGTCGCCCTCGGCGATGCCGACGATCTGTTCAATGACCGGCTTCCCGCTGTCCACCGCCTTGGCGGCGGGCGGCAGTCCGGTCAACCGGGCGCCGTCGGCGCCGATGAAGCGCCGCCGGGCCGCGCGGCCCGCGCGGTCGCCCGGCTTGCGGCTTTCGAAGGGGCGGGCGAGGGGATCGAGCAGCACGCCCGCTGGGCCGGCCATCAGCCGCTCCGCCATGGCGTTGGCGACCATCACCGTGCCGTCGCCCGAGCGCATCACCAGCCCTTCGGACAGGGACTGGACCAGCGTGCGGTGACGTCGCTCGCTCTCGGCCAGAGCCTGTTCCGCGGCGCGGCGGGCGGTCACGTCGCGGAAGGCCACCACCGCACCGCTGATCGCCCCGTTCTGAAGGATTGGGGAGACGGTCAGCTCCGCCACGAAATCGTCGGCGCCCTGGCGGCGCAGGCGTCCGTCGGTCACCTGCCGGACCAGCCCGTCGGCCAGCGACAGCGTCAGGGCGCGCCGGCCTTCCTCCTCGGCGTCGCCGCCGATCAGCGCGGCGAAGGAGCGGCCGACCAGTTCGCTGGCGCCGAATCCGGTCATCGACTGGGCCGCGGCGTTTACGAAGGTGATGGCGCCGCGCGCGTCCAGGCCGCAGATGCCGTCGGCCACCGCCTGCAGAATGTGGTGATAGGCGGCGCGGGTGCGCTCCGCCTCGTCGCGGGCGTTCTGAAGCTCGCCGACCCAGGCGTTGCGCTCCGTCACATCGGTGATGGTCAGCAGCACATCGCCCTTGTCGACACCGTCCGGCCCGGCCTCCAACTCGACGATCCGGGCGTCGGTCAACCCGTCGATGGCGCTGTGGGCGCCGACGAAGGCGTATTCCTGGCGCGTCCATTGCCCGGAATCGCGCAGCCGGGCCAGCGCCGTGAACAGGCGCCCATGGTCCAGCGACTCCACCATCAACGTCAGCGGGCGGCCCTTCAGCCGGCGCAGCGGCAGGCCGAACTGCCGCTCCGCGGCGACGTTGGCCTCGCAGATGATGCCGGCGGCGTTGACGGTGAAGCAGGCCAGAGGCACCGACTGGAACAGCTGGAGATACTGGATGCGCGAGGCTTCCAGCGCCTGCTGGGCGGTGCGAAGCTCCTCGTTCTGGATTTCCAGCTCGGCCTGATGGACGTACAGCTCGTGCAGGACTTCCTTGAGCGTGGTCGCCGAGACCTCCGCCCCTTCGAAGCCGCCCGAGTTGAGGGCCTGTTCCGCGCGCTTGCGAAGCCGTTCGTTGCGGAATCCGTTCACGCCGCGCCTCCGGCCGCCGGGTCCTTGGCCGCCGGGTCCTTGGCCGCCGGGTCCTTGACGGTGGGGCCGCCTTGCCTGCGTTGACCCAGCCGCCGTCCGCTCGCGCGCAGTTCCATCCGTTTCCGGTTGGTGATGTCGATGTGGCTGACCACCGCTCCCCCTGACAATCCGGCCAGACGGCAGGCGTGCATCATGAACCAGCGCTCCTCCTTGTCGGAATGACAAGGGTATTCGATGGTGAACTGCTCGATGTCGCCGGACAGGATCCGGCGCAGCCCGTCGTTCACGGCACGGGCGATGTCCTCGCCTTCGGTTCCTTCCTCGGCGTTGCACACCTCAAGATAATTGGTTCCCGGCCCGCAACGGTCCAGCGCCGGGGCGCCGTTCTTCTCGCCGAACATGCGCCATGCGTGGTTGACCATGGTGATGGCGCCATCGGAATTGATGACCGCCACATGCTCGGGCAGGCTGTCCAGCACCGTCTGGAGCCTGTGCTCCGCAGCCTTGGCGGCGGTGACGTCCACGAAGGTGACGACCACCCCGGCCACCTGGTTCTTCTCGGTCAGGTAGGGAAGGATGCGCGTCTGGATCCAGCGGTCGCCGCGCACCGAGACGTGGCGTTCCACCGGCTTGTGGTCATGGAAGACCCGCTCGATGTCCTTCAGGAAGTCCGGATAGTCGATGTTGGTGGACAGGTGCGAGATCGACCGCCCGACGTCGCGTGGGATGATGTTGATGAAGCGGGCCGCTGCCGGGGTAAAGCGCCGGATCACCATGCCGCTGTCCAGGAACACCGTGCCGATCTCGGTCGAGCGCAGCAGGTTGTCCAGGTCGTTGGTGACCTCCGTCAGTTCCTCCACCTTTGCCTGATACTCGGCGTTGACGGAGTACAACTCTTCATTGACGGACTGCAGCTCTTCATTGGTGCTTTGCAACTCCTCATTGGAGGCAAGAAGCTCTTCGTTGGTCGCCTGCAGTTCCTCGTTGGCGGTTTCCAGCTCCTCGATGGTGGCCTGGAGGTTCTCGCCGCGGGAAACCAGCTCCTGCTCCAGTCCGCGGATGCGCTCCGCGGTGTCGGTGTCGAAGTCGAAGTCGCTGTCCGGCAGGGCCAGCGCCGGCGCGCTGGGGTCGAGCACGATCAGCGCGAAGCGCCGGCCGGTTTTGCGGGCGACGAAGGGCTTCACGCGCAGGCTGACGGCGGGCAGCCCCTCGCGGTCCTTCACCGGGATGTTGGACAGGGTGAATTCCTCGCCGGAGCGGAAGGCCCGCGTCAGCGCGGTCCCCACCACCATGGAGACCGAGGAGGGCAGCAGCTTCAGCGCGTTCAGCGTGGCCTCGCCCGGCGGCACCTTCAGGATGGCCGACGCCTCGCCGAACACATGCATGATGTTCATCTGCTCGTTGACCAGCAGGCTGGGCGGCACATAGGCCCGCATCAGGGTCGAGATCGCCTCGTCGATGGCGGCCCCTTCCTCCTGCGCCTGCGACATGGTCTCGTCGCCGTGGCGGTGCACCGGTGCGGCGACGGTGGGGACGAGCAGCCGCGACAGCCGGTGGGTGCCGGTGCGCAGGCTCTGGAACAGCTTGTTGCGGCTGTCCAGGACGTGGAATTCCGCCGACAGGTCGCCCAGCGTCTCGCTGGTGCCGAGGAACAGGAAACCGCTCTGCCGCAGCGCGTACTGGAACAGGCTGAGCACCTTCCGCTGAAGCGGCGAGTCCATGTAGATCAGCAGATTCCGGCAGCTCACCAGATCGACCTTGGTGAAGGGCGGATCGCGCATGATGTTGTGGGCGGCGAACACCACCATGCGGCGGATGTCGCGCGACACCAGATAATGGTCGCCGCGGGCGATGAAGTAGCGGGTCAGCCGTTCGTGCGACACGTCCTCCGCGATGGAGCGCGGGTATTCGCCCAGGCTGGCGATCTCGATGCTGTCCTGGTCGATGTCGGTGGCGAAGATCTTGACGTCGAAGGACCGTCCCATCCGTTCCTGCGCCTCGGCAAAGAGGATGGCGATGGAGTAGGCCTCCTCGCCGGTGGCGCAGCCGCAGACCCATACGCGCACCATGTCGGTGGGGCTGCGCTTGGCCAGCAGGGTCGGGATCACCTTGTCGGCCAGGGAGGCGAAGGCCCCCTCGTCGCGGAAGAAGCGCGTGACGCCGATCAGCATCTCCTTGTAGAGGCTGACCGTTTCGGCGCTGTTGCGGCGGAGCAGGGCGGCATAATCGCTCATCGAGTCGAGGCCGGCGGTGTGCATCCGCCGCTCGATCCGACGCAGCAGGGTCGCTAGTTTGTAGTGCGAGAAATCCACGCCGGTGACCGAGCGGATGGCCGCCACGATCTGCGCCAACGGGTCGTTGTCACGGTCCTGCGGCTTGGCCGGGATGGGCAGGTTGCGCGACAGCACCCGGCCGGCATGCTCGATCAGGCAGGCCGGCAGCTTGTCCGCCGTCTTCACGGCATCCACCTGTCCGGTGGCGATCGCGCTGCGCGGCATGCCGTCGAACTGGGCCGATCCCGGGTCCTGCGCCGCGGCGAAGCCACCCGCCGACTTGATCGCCAGCAGGCCGCGCGTGCCGTCCGATCCGGTGCCGGACAGCACCACGCCCAGCGCCCGCGGCCCCTGGTCCTTGGCGAGAGCGGTGAAGAAGATGTCGATGGGCAGGCTCATGCCGCCGGTGGTGTCCTTGGCGGTCAGGATCAGCCGTCCGTCCTCGATCGACAGATGCTTGGCGGGGGGCAGCAGATAGACGGTGTTGCGCTCGACCGCCATGCCGTCCGCGGCCTGCACAACCGACATTGCGGTGTGCTTGGCCAGCAGATCGACCATCAGGCTCTTGTGGACCGGCGAGAGATGCTGGACCACCACATAGGCGAGGTCGCTTTCCCCCGGCACATTGTCGAAGAAGCGCTGAAGCGCTTCCAACCCGCCGGCGGAGGCACCGATGCCGACGATGCAGCAGACCCGATCCCGGCTTTCCGGGTAGGGACCATAGACGGAGACCGTGTCCTCGCCCTCATCGGATGGCGTGGGGGCGTCGGTGATGGTGTGATCGTTGTCTTCTGGTTCCACGGAGCACTTCGGGTCTGCGGGAGTAAAGGACGGCCTACTGAATTATTTGCCGTCTGACCGTGACATTCAAACCCTTCCCTCGCGCGGTGCCTTTCCTTTTCCGTGCGCACCGGCGGTTTTGAAACGGCGAAGGGTTCAGCGGCTATATAGGAAGCGTCCATGCCAGTCAATCCGGACAATCTGTCCCTTGGGGAGCTGCATCGCGCCGGCATTCAAAAGATCAGGCGTGGGGCGGGGTGTGTTCTGTCCTTGACGTTACGCATATGACCAATGGATTTGAGGCGATGTGTTTAATAATCTTCGATTTCAGCTTCGGTGGGTCGCTGAATCGAGACTTTCGAATCTGCAGTGATTTTCCATATTCATTTCCTTTCAATGCCCTGAGAGCGATTGCGTGAATTCATTGAGTCCTGGCGTCTCGTTCCTTTTTCCCATCGCCGCGCTTCGTGATGGGGTTGAAAGATAAAAATCGATGGGATTTGCCACCAGCGCACAGCTTACCCAGAAGGTATGATGTGATACGGGCACAACACTGTGCAGGATCTGTTGCCTCGTTCGCTTATGTCGCTTTACGCGATTGGCGCTTTGCGCAATCTTTAATCCGTAGCCACTAATCATGAGAAACGTAGGAAAGGAGTGCGCCAGATGGAGCGCGAGGACGAATGTGCTCTCGACCGATATATCGCGGCGATTCCGCTTAACCTGAGAGTAGTGGCCAGGGCTGCTTACGAGGAGCTGTCGAACAATCCCTTCCTGCCGGTCTTTTCCAAAGACGAAATCGCGCGGTTGGTCTGCTCGCCAGGATTTCAGAGTTACTTGGAGAGTGAGAACCGAACCAGCGCCGGTTCGCTGATGATGCTCTGTTCGGCGGGGTTTGCGACGCGCCATTGATGACGCACTTTTGACGAGGCGCAGCCGTCACAACGCGACGCAGCCACTCTTCTGCAGGCCGGCGGTTGTCCCGCCGGCCTGAATTTTGCCCGAAAGTTCTACTGTCCGAGACCCAGCGGCGGCATGCGAGCCTCCACTGCACCGCTGCGCGCCGCGTTCACCAGCGGGGCCAGTTCGGCCAGCGCCGGACGCAATCCGGCCAGCACCGCCACGGCTTCCACCAGATCGCCCTTGCCCGAGGCGAGGTCGAGGATCTCCCGGATCAGCGGCTTCGGGCGCGGATAGCCGGTCACGGTGACGGGATCGTCCGGCGCCAGCTTCGCCGCCTGCTTGGCGAGCGTCAGCGCGGTGGCGACCCCGCCCAACTCGTCGATCAGCCCGAGATTTTTGGCCTGGGCGCCGGTCCACACGCGGCCCTTGGCGGCGTCCCGCGCCTGTTCGGGGGTGAGGTGCCGGGCCTCCGCGACGCGGGACAGGAAGGTGGAATAGCTGCTGTCGATGATGGCGTTCAGCCGCTCCTCCCCGGCGGGGCCGAAGGGGCGGAAGGGCGACCACAGCCCGGCGTTGGGTGCGGTGTCGAGGACGCCCCAATGCACGCCCAGCCGTTCCGACAGGCCGGCGACCGACATCTTTCCAGCGACCACGCCAATGGAGCCGGTCACGGTGGCGGGGGAGGCGACGATGCGGTCGGCGGCCAACGCGATCCAGTAGCCGCCGGACGCCGCCGTGCCGCCCATGGTGGCGATCACCGGCTTGCCCGACTGGCGGGCCTTGACCAGCGCGCGGCGGATCGTCTCGGACGCCGTCACGCTGCCGCCGCCGCTGTCGATGCGGAACAGAATGGCCTTGACGTCGGGATCGTCCACCGCGTCCTCGATGGCCGATACGATCGTCTCCGACCCGGCGGTGACCTCGCCCAGCCCGGGCTTGCCGCTGTCGCCGCCGGTGATGGTGCCGGTGGCGTGGATCAGCGCGATGGTCGGGCCGCTGCGGTTGGGCGGGCCGGCGATGCCCAGGTAATCCGCCGCCTCCATGGTGTCGGCGCCGGGCGCCGCCCCGGCGCGGCGCAGCGCCTCCTCCCGCGCCTCGTCGGCGTATCCCAGCCGGTCGACCAGCTTGGCGTCCACCGCCTCGCGGTCGATCAGGGGGGCGCGGTCCATCGCCGCCTTCACGGCGGCGGGGGGAAGGCGGCGGCTCACCGCCACCCCGTCGACGATCTGGTTGGTCAGGTCGCCGAGCAGCGACTCCATCATCTCGCGGTGGGCGGGCGTGAAGTCCGTCCGCATGACGCTGTCGGCGAGGCTCTTGTACTCCTCGCGCTGGAGGACCTGCGGCTGGATGTCCAGCTTGTCCAGAGCGCCGCGGGCGAAGGGAATCTGGGCGGACAGGCCGGTCAGGCCGAGCAGCCCCAGCGGTTGCATCCACACCTCGTCGAAGGCGCTGGCCAGCAGGTAGGAGCGGTTGCCCGCCCCGGTGTCGCCGTAGGATTCGGCGAAGGCGATGGCGAAGCGGCCCGACGCGCGGAACCGCTCCACCGCCGCCCGCAACTCCTGCACCTGGGCGAAGCTGGCGCCGTCGCCGCCGAAGCGGGCGAGCACGCCCTTCACCCGCGGGTCGGTGCGCCCCCGCTCCAGCGCGTCGAGCACCTCCTGGAAGGTCGTCTCGTGGCCGAGGAAGCTGCCCAGCCGGTCCACGCTCCCTTCCGCCAGCGGGTCGCGGAGGTCCAGCTCCAGCACGACGGTGTCGGGCAGGGAGGGCTCATGCCGGACCGCCAGGACGACCCCGGTGACCACGGCGGCCACCACGAGGAAGCCGATGAGGGCGAACAGGCGGACAAAGAACCTCAGCATCCGGCGGCTCCGGTGGTTGCGCGGCGTCAGCGGCCCAGCGTTTGGCGGTCGGGCGTTTAGCGGTCCTGCTTGTGGTAGTCGCGGTTGGGCATCATGTCCACCGCCGAGGCGACGCGGTTCGACATGTTGTAGAAGGCGGCGGTGTCGGCGACGTCGAAGATCTCCTCCTCGCCGAAGCCGGCGTCGCGCAGCGCCTGCCGGTCCGGCTCGCCCATGGTCCAGGGCTCCTTGGTCAGCTTCCATGCGAAATCGAGCATGGCGCGCTGGCGCGGCTCCAGCTTGGCGGCGCGGTAGTTGAAGGCGAGCATCTCACCCAGTTCCGGATCGCCGGACAGCTTGCGCACCGCCTGCCCGTGGGCGACGAGGCAGTAATAGCAATGGTTGGCCGAGGACACGACCACCGCGATCATCTCGCGCTCCAGCTTGGACAGGCCGCTCTCGCCGACCATCAGCTCGTTGTAGAGCTGGGCGAAGGTGCGCAGCTTCTTCGGGCGCAGGCTGTAGGCGCGCAGCACGTTGGGGACGAAGCCCAGCTTCTCCTCGCACTTGGCGAAGAGCGCGGCCATGTCCGGATCGAGGTCGGGCGTCTCGGGAACGGGCAGGGCCATGACGTGATCGGGCTGCGGCATCGCTGTGGTCTCCTCCGGCGTTTTCGGTTCGTTGCGGTCAATGCTGTTTTGGCCGACAGGGTAGCCGGGCGGCGGCGCTTCGCAAAGCCCCACCTCCGGTCAGGGCGACAGGACGCTTCGCCGGGGAGTTGCAACCCAGCCTTTCCTAAGTTGTGTCTCGCCAAGCGGCCGTTGCCCGTGCGAAGACTGCATCCCCTTGCAACGCAGTGGTTCCGTCGATGAACGATCCGGGTGGCAAAGGCGCGCCCAAGCTCGGCCTCCTCTCGGTTCTGGTGGTCGAGGACAGCGCCTTCATCCGCAACGTGCTGACCACGACCCTGCGCACCATCGGGGTCGGCGCGGTGCATGCCGAGGCCGGCGGGGCGGAAGCCATCCGCTTCCTGGAGGAGCGGCGGGCCGCCCTGCCGCCCGGCACGGCGCCGGTGGACGTGATTATCACCGATCTGGTGATGCCGGAGGTCGACGGGCTGATGCTGTTGCGCTGGCTGCGCTGCAGCCCGAAATCGCCGGACCGCTTCCTGCCCGTGCTGATGCTGTCCGGCGCCGCCGACCGCCATTACGTGGAGCAGGCGCGCGACCTGGGCGCCACCGACTTCATCGCCAAGCCCTTTTCGGCGGCCATCATCGCCAGCCGCCTCCTGGCAGCCATCGCCCGGCCGCGGCGCTTCGTGCTTGCCAAGGGCTATTTCGGACCGGACCGGCGGCGGACGCAGCGGGCGGTGGCGATGGATTGCCGGATGACCAGCCCCAGGGAAATTCTGGTGGTGCACAGCGCCTCCAAGGCGGTGGGCATCGACCGCTTTCCGGTCGTCCATTTCGACCTGCCCAACCGGCTGGGCGCCAAGATGGGCTTCGCGCCGAAGGTCCCCGTGCCGACGCTTCCCGAGGAGGTGCTGGCGGCGGCGGAGGCGGAGATCCAGAACCGGGCAGGCGATTACGCCACCTGGATCGCCGGAGAGGTGGACGAGCTGGCCCGCCGCGTCGACCGGCTGGGCGCGGACGCCGCCGCGGTCCCGGCGCTGATGGCGCAGATCAACCGCTCCGCCCACGAGATGCGCGGGCAGGGTGGCATTTTCGGCTACCCGCTGATCACCCGCATCGCCAAGTCGCTCTACGAGGCGACGCAGGGCGGCTTTCCCGCCGTCACCGGCAACGAGCGCCTGCTGTTGAAGGCCCATGTGGACGCCATCAAGGCGGTGATGGCCGGGCGGATCAGCGGCGACGGCGGGGCGACCGGCCAGCAGCTTCTGGCCTCGCTGGACCTCGCCAAGAAGAAATACGCCAAGCCGGACGGCGAGGGCGACCCGGCCTGAGCGCCGCCGCTATTTCCAGCGGATGCCGGCCTCGCGGCGGATCTCCTCCATGCGCTCCAACGCCGGCTTGAAGCCGGTCAGGGAGAAGCGCACCTCCGCCTTGCCGCCCGCCGGGGCGGAGCCGACGGCGGAGACCTCCTTGGCCGGCGTCAGCCGTTCCACCAGTCTGGCGTTGGTCTCCGGATCAAGCACCGCGCAGGTGTTGGTCTCCCATTCGAAGCGCTCGCACGGGTATTCGGGGCGGAACAGCGCCCGGTCCACCCAGACGCGGACGATCTTCGACAGGTCCATCGTCTGCTCGTCCAGCCGGAAGCGCAGCCCTTCCAGCCAGCGCTCGCTGGAGCGCAGCCAGACGAGGCGCGACCGCCGGTCGCTGCCGGGGCGGGAGAGCAGTTCGCACTCGACGCGGCGCGGCTCGCTCCAGACCTGGCAGTAGAGGCGCCAGTCCTTGAAGGTCTCCGCATGCTCGCGGTAGGCCGGAGGCTGGGGCTGGGCCTGGATTGGGGCGGCGGGAAGGGCGGTGACCAGCAGAAACCCCGCGATTACGCCGCCCCGCCACGCCGCCGTCCTGCGTCCCCGCATCGGGCTCAGCCCCGAGCGTAGGCGCGGTGGCGCAGCAGATGGTCGGCCAGCACGCAGGCCATCATCGCCTCGCCGACCGGGACGGCGCGGATGCCGACGCAGGGGTCGTGGCGGCCCTTGGTCAGGATGTCGGTGTCCTTGCCCTGCAGATCGACCGTCTGGCGCGGGGTGAGGATGGAGCTGGTCGGCTTCACGGCGAAGCGCACCACCACGTCCTGCCCTGTCGAAATGCCGCCGAGGATGCCGCCGGCCAGGTTGGATCGGAACTCCGGCTCGCCGTCGGGGCCGGCGCGCATCTCGTCGGCGTTCTGCTCGCCGGTCAGGGTGGCGGCCTCGAAGCCGTTGCCGATCTCCACGCCCTTGACGGCGTTGATGGTCATCATGGCGCGGGCGAGATCGCCGTCCAGCTTATCGTAGAGCGGGTCGCCGAGTCCGGCGGGCAGGCCGGAGGCCACGACCTCCACCACCGCGCCGATGGACGAGCCGCTCTTGCGGATGCCGTCGAGATAGTCGGCCCATTCGGCGGCAGCCTGCGGGTCGGGGCAGAAGAAGGGGTTGTTGTCCACCTCCGTCCAGTCCCAGCGGCTGCGGTCCACCTTGTGCGGGCCGATCTGCACCAGCGCGCCGCGGACGGTCACGCCGTCGCCCAGCACCTTGCGCGCCACCGCACCAGCCGCCACGCGGCAGGCCGTCTCACGCGCCGAGGAGCGCCCGCCGCCGCGGTAATCGCGGATGCCGTATTTCTTCCAGTAGGTGTAGTCGGCGTGGCCGGGCCGGAACTTGGACGCGATCTCGCTGTAGTCCTTGGACCGCTGGTCGGTGTTCTCGATCATCAGCGAGACCGGCGTGCCGGTGGTCTGCCCTTCGAACACGCCGGACAGGATCTTGACCTGATCGGGCTCCTGCCGCTGCGTGGTGTAGCGCGACTGGCCGGGCCGGCGCTTGTCGAGCCAGGGCTGGATGTCCGCCTCGGTCAGGGAGAGCAGCGACGGGCAGCCGTCCACCACCACGCCGATCGCCGGCCCATGGCTCTCGCCCCAGGTGGTGAAGCGGAAAAGCGTTCCGAAGCTGTTGCCGGCCATGGCGAGGACTCCCGATGCGACACGATGTTACCGCAAGTTTTGCGGTCGAGCGCGTTTCTTGCGGCGTTTCGGCCGGCGCGTCAAGCGCGAGGGGACTTAGAACGCTCCCTTCTGCTCGCGCCGGCGGTCGAGCGCGACCTCGAACTGGCGCAGCAGCTTGTGCGTGGTTTCGAAGTAGAGCTTGCGTTGCGGGTTGTTCTTCATGCAGCGGGCGTCCAGATGAGCGACGCTGGTCAGCGCCGAGACGCAGTAGCCGAGCAGCCAGTAGTGGGAGCGGATCTTGCGCAGATAGTCGCGGAAGGGCTCGGGCTGGCCGGCCATGAAGGCGGAGAAGCTCGCCTCGTAATCGGCGAGAATCTGCCGGATGTCCATCAGCGTGGTTTCCAGCAGCTTGCCCACCTTTTCGATGTGCATCAGCAGCTGGGTCTCATAGGGCTTGTGCATGCGGATATCGACCGGGATGCATTCCCGCGACTTCAGCCAGTTCAGGATGATCCGCGCCCGCGGCGCGATGCGGCGGAGCTGGTACTCGTAGAAGGTCGTGCCCTTCCAGGCGCTGAAGATCTGGTCCGCTTCGCTGCGGTCGATGCCGAAGGCCGAGACGAACAGACCGGCCTCCTCAAGCTCGGGATTCCAGATCGCCTCCAGAAAACGCTCGATGCTCTGGGCGCCGCTGCCGCCGCCGTCGATGGCCTTGCGCACGATCGGTTCGATGCGCGCCCGGATCAGGCGGCGGAGCTGCTGGTCCTCGGCGTCGCTGATCGCCCAGTGACGCTTGTCCACCGGGACCTTCTCGCCTTCGAAACAGGCCTTCAGCAGGAAGGCGTCCAGCGAGGGCACGCTGTCGATCAGGGTGAGGGTGCGCAGGTCCGCGGCCGCGGCCTCGCTGTTGGCCTCGCCGATGCCGAACTGTTCCGCCAGCAGGAGGTTGCTGTTGCGGGCGCGCAGATAGATGGCGAGGCCGCCCGCTTCGGTGTGTTCGACGCTGTGCGGAATGTAGATGCCGGTTTCGACCGGGCGCGATGCGGCGTCGCCATCCTCATCCTCGTCGGCGATGGGGTTGGCGTAGTCGTCGGCGTCTTCGTCGAAATTCGGATACTTGAAGAGAATGGCCTTGTTCAACCCACGGGCACGGAACAGGCGGTTTTCTTCGGGGATCTCGCGGGTGATGGTGATCAAATTCATTGAGACGCTGGAGCCGCCGTAGAGAATCTGCTCCAGAATCGGGGACACCGAATCCGATTGCCGCCGTGCACGCATCCGACTGTCACCTTCCGCAACCTTCCGTAAGCGTGAAGAATAGCGGTCTGCTGCGGTGCGCAAAAGTAGGTAATACGACGATCGGTAAAAAATACCTCAAACCAGGTAAGGGCGTTTCCGGCGGGCGTTCCGGAACGAACCGGACGCGCCCGCCGTCGCCCGAGGCTCGGGATCAGGCGGGCTTGGCCGCGCCGCCCAGCGATCCCAGGAGCTGCGACACCTCGGCCGCCGCATCCACCGCGACCATGCCGACCGTGTGGTAGCCGGAGTCGACGTGCATCACCTCACCGGTCACGCCGGTGCCGAGGTCGCTCAACAGGAACAGGCCGGCGCCGCCGACCTCGCCGATGGTGACGTTGCGCTTCAGCGGGGCGTTCAGCTCATTCCACTTCAGAATGTAGCGGAAGTCGCCGATGCCGCTGGCGGCCAGCGTCTTGATCGGGCCGGCGGAGATGGCATTGACGCGGATGTCCCGACCGCCCAAATCGACGGCAAGGTAACGCACGCTCGCCTCCAGCGCGGCCTTGGCGACGCCCATCACATTGTAGTGGGGCATCACGCGCTCGGCGCCGTAATAGGAGAGGGTGAGCAGGCTGCCGCCGTCCTTCATCAGCGGAACGGCGCGCTGCGCCACCGCGGTGAAGGAGTAGCAGGAGATGTCCATCGTGCGCAGGAAGTTGGCCCGCGTCGTGTCGAGATAGAGGCCGTCCAGCTCGTTCTTGTCGGAAAAAGCGATCGCATGAACCAGGAAGTCCAGCTTGCCCCATTCCTTCTCGATGGCGGCGAAGGTCGCATCGACGCTGGCCTCGTCGGTGACGTCGCAGGGCAGCAGCAGCGGGGCGTTGACCTGCTCGGCCAGCGGCTTCACACGCTTCAGCAGCGCGTCACCCTGATAGGTGAAGGCCAGCTCGGCGCCGTGCTGCGCCAGCGTGGAGGCAATTCCCCAGGCGATCGACCGATCGTTCGCCACGCCCATGATCAGGCCACGCTTGCCGTCCATGAGCGGCTTCGGGTTGGACATCCGTACCTCGTGCATCCAGAGTATGCTTTGAAAAGTGGGCCGCATCCTACACGAAAGACCGGCCCGGTCAAACCAAGGCGGGAGGCGTCCTGTGGCTGAAACCGAAGGCACTTCGAAAGGGGCGTGGAACCCCTTTGTGCGCGTTCGGGAAATCGGCGGCTTCATCGCCTATTCCTCCATGCGCTTCTACAACGACAACTGCTTCCAGACGGCGGCCTCGCTGACTTACACCTCGCTGCTGGCGCTGGTGCCGCTGATGACCATCGGATTCGCGATCTTTTCGGCCTTTCCCGCCTTCAACGCGCTGCAATCGCGCATCCAGACGTTGCTGTTCAAGAACCTCGTGCCGGAGAACAGCGACGCCATCCTGCAATATCTGGCGGCCTTCATGGCCAACGCCGGGCAGATGCCGGTGTTCGGCATCGTCGGGCTGGCGATGTCCGCGGTCCTGCTGATCTGGACCATCGAGGGGTCTTTCGCCACCGTCTGGCGGGTGCGGGAACCGCGCTCCTACGTCACCCGCATCCTGTCCTTCTGGGCGGTGGTGTCGCTGAGCCCGCTGTTCGCCGGCGCCAGCCTGTCGCTGTCCAGCACCCTGTGGGCGGTGCTCCAGTTCGCCCATCTGGAGGGCTTCGCCGACCCGCTGGTGGGGATCGGGGCGATCCTGCCCTTCATGCTGCAGCTGGTCGGCTGCACGCTGCTCTACGTCATCATCCCCAACCGGGACGTCGGGTGGATGGACGCCGCCTGCGGCGGGGCGGTCGCCTCGTTGCTGCTGGAGACGTCCAAGGCAGGCTTCGCCATGTACATGAAGGAGTTCCCCGCCTACCAGACCATCTACGGCGCGCTGGCGACCGTGCCGATCTTCCTGTTCTGGCTCTACATCGCCTGGTCCACGGTGCTGTTCGGCGCGGTCATCACCGCTTCCCTGCCCGAATGGCGGGCCGGCAAGATCACCCGCGGCGGGCCGGAAGGGCTGCTGCCCGCGCAGCGGCTGGGGCTGGCGCTGGCCGTCCTGCACGAGCTTCTGGAAGGAACGCGGCTCGGCGTGGGCTTGCGGCGGCGGACGCTGGTCGGGCGCGTGCCGGTCGGCACGGTGCTGATTGACGGCATCCTGGAGCAGCTTCGCGATGCCCACTGGGTGGCCCACACCACGCACAACGCCTGGGTGGTCACCCGCGACCTCAGCGAGGCCACGCTGTTCGACCTGATGAAGGCGCTGGGCATCGGCCTGCGCGGCTCCGTCCGTGGGCTGGGCGGGCTGGAACTGCCCTGGCAGGATCGCACGGCCCAGCTGCTGGAGCAGGCGGAGCGCGACCAGGAGGAGACCCTCGGCGTGCCGATCAAGGACCTGCTGTCCGACCGGCCGCTGGAGGTGGAGCCGCTCGAAGCGGGGGCTCGGGAACCGGACCCGCAGGGTTCCGGGACGGTAACGGGGGAGGGGTCCGGTGCGGTGCCGCTGCGTGCGAAGCGCTGGCCGTAAACGCCGGCATTGTGGGCGCTTAAACCCGGTACTTGGCGATGAGGTCCGCGGCGAAGCCGTCCAGATTGTTGTCGGCGGGCAGGGTCTGGACGTAGGAGCAGCCGCGGCAGGCCTCGATCTCGTCGCGGCGGCCTTCCAGATGCTTCAGCCGGAAATCACGCAGCCGCTCGCCGTTCCAGATGTTGCGCAGCGACTCCTCGGCGACGTTGCCGACGATGGTCCCCATGCGCCAGTCGGCGCAGCAGACCGACACCTCGCCGTTGAAGTTGATGGCCAGCTTCAGGAAGGGTTCCGAGCAGACCTTGCGGGCGGTGTCCGGGGCGACGGCGAAGGCGCTCTCCTCGGCCAGTGCCTCGCCGTGCAGGGGGTGGACGAACAGGCTGTCGGCGATCGGCGTGAAGGTGTCGATGAAGCTCTGCCGCTCCTCCTCCGTCAGCTCCACGTTGATGATCTTGCAGTGCAGGTGGAAATCGCGGCCCAGCTCCGTCTTGCGGCGGTAAAGATAGGCTACATTGTCCACGACGGTCTGGAAGCGGTCGAAGCGCCGGGTGATGCGCTTGTACATGGCGTCGCTGGCGCCGTAGACGGAGACGCGCATGGCGTCCAGCCCGGCGGCCAGCAGCGCATCCGCCCGCTCCGGCGTCAGCAGGGAGCCGTTGCTGGTCATCTCGACATGGCGGGCCAGGCCGCGCGATTTCAGAAGATGGACCATGTGTTCGATCCGCGTGTTCACCAGCGGCTCGCCGTCCTTGTAGAGGTGGACGGATTTGATCGGCGCATCGAATTCGGCGATATCGTCGGCGATCTTGCGGAACAGGTCGAACTTCATGGCGCCGCGCGGCCGGCCGATCTCCTTCAACAGGTCGGGGTTGCCGGTGGCGCAGAAGACGCAGCGGAAATTGCAGCCGTTCGACGGGTCGATCAGCAGCGAGAAGGGGGTGGTCAGCGGCAGCACCTGCGACAGGTCGTTGCGGTCGCGGTGGCGGCCATAGGGGATATTCGCGGTGGTGGTCGCTTCGGTCATGACCTTCGCCGGAAAGGGCCGTGGAATGGAGCGTGACTATCAGGGGATCACGCGCACCGTAAAGGAATCCTTCATTCCAGCAACCGGACATTGGCTGGGCGCCCCCAATGCCGCGGGCGCAAGGTGGATTTCAGGGGCATGCTCGACAGTCTTTCCCATCGTATCGTCTACAGCGACCGCCGCTTCTACGCGTCCTTCCCCTCGGCGGCGACACTGGCCGACGGGCGGGTGCTGGTGGCCTTCCGGCGTGCCCGCGATCACCGCTGGCTTCATGGGGAGCCGGCGGAGGGCGGCGGCGACTTCACCAGCGTCGATCATGTGGACTCGCGCTCCCACCTCGTGATCCAGCGCTTCACCCCGGATTTCGAGCCGGAGGGTGCGCCGCAGCCACTGCCCACCGACCCGGAGGCGGGCGACCAAGACCCCAGTCTGCTGGTCCTGCGCTCCGGGCGGATCGTCCTGGGCAGCTTCGGCTGGTACCCGATGTCGGCGCGCCACGGGCTGCGCCTGCGCGAGAAGGGCGTCCACCTGCTGGGCAACGCCGAAACGTCGGGCACCTTCTTCCTGTTCTGGGGCGGCAGCACCCGGTTCAGCGACGACGGGGGGCGGCACTGGTCGGCCCACCGCTACCTGCCGGAACTGCCGGACCAGGGACCGATCTTGCCCGGCCTGCGCCCGATGCTGGGCGGTGCCGTGCGCGGACGTGCGGTGGAGGCGCCGGACGGCACGCTGCTGATGGCGACCTACACCGGCGGCCCCTACACCAGCTACCTGTTCGCCTCCCGTGACCGCGGGGAAAGCTGGACCTTGCGCAGCACCATCGCGCGCGACCCGGCGGGACGGGCCGGCTTCTGCGAGACCGCCCTGCACCTGACCGCGGACGGGCAACTGGTCGCCTTCCACCGCACCACCGGGCTGGGCGACCGCCTCGCCACCTCGGTCTCCCACGATCTGGGGAAAAGCTGGGCGCCCTGGGTCGAGAGCGCGGTCATCGGGCATCCCTACGACGCCTGCCCGCTGCCGGACGGGCGGCTGCTCGTCGTCTACGGCTACCGTCACCAGCCCTGCGGCGTGCGCGCCCGCGTCTGGGACAGCCGGCGGGAGACGCTGGAAAGCGCGCCGGAGATCATCGTCCGCGCCGACGCGCCGTCGCCCGACGTCGGCTATCCCTGGGCGACCGTGCTGGCGGACGGGCGGGTGGCGGTCTGCTACTACATCTGCGACGCGGCGGGCACGCGGCACATCCAGGCGACGCTGCTGCGCGTGAGCGGCTGATTGACGGGCTCCCGCGCACCTCCTATCGTCCCCGGCCATACCGCAATCCCATGTTCCGGGGAGTAGACCGTCCATGAAGCCCGCCCGCCGGCCGTCGAACCCGCTGTTTTCCTCCGGCCCCTGCGCCAAGCGGCCCGGCTGGTCGCTGGACGCCCTGGACGGCGCGCTGCTCGGCCGCTCCCACCGCTCGAAGCCGGGCAAGGCGAAGCTGAAGGAGGTCATCGACCTGACCCGCGCCGTCCTGGCGATCCCCGGCGACTACCGCATCGGCATCGTCCCGGCCTCCGACACCGGGGCGGTGGAGATGGCGCTGTGGAACCTGCTGGGTGAGCGCGGCGTCGACATGATCGCCTGGGAGAGCTTCGGCAAGGAGTGGGTGACCGACGTCACCAAGCAGCTCCGCCTGTCCGACGTGCGGACCATCCAGGCCCCCTACGGCGAACTGCCGGACCTGTCGCAGGCCGATTTCAGCCGCGACGTGGTGTTCACCTGGAACGGCACGACATCGGGCGTGCGGGTGCCGGACGGCGACTGGATTCCGGCGGACCGCGAGGGCCTGTCGATCTGCGACGCGACCTCCGCCGCCTTCGCCATGGACATTCCCTGGAGCAAGATCGACGTCGCCACCTGGTCCTGGCAGAAGGTGCTGGGCGGCGAGGCCGCGCACGGCATGCTGGTGCTCAGCCCGCGCGCCGTGGCGCGGCTGGAAAGCTTCCAGCCCAACCGCCCGCTGCCGAAGATTTTCCGCCTGACCAGTGGCGGGAAGCTGATCGAAGGCATCTTCGTCGGCGACACCATCAACACGCCGTCCATGCTCTGCGTGGAGGACGCCATCGACGGGCTGCGCTGGTCGCTGTCGGTCGGCGGCCTGACCCAGCTCATCCGCCGGTCGGAGCAGAACCTGCGCATCGTCTCGGAGTGGGTGGCGGCCTCGACCTGGGCCGGCTTCCTGGGGGACGATCCGGCGACGCGCTCCTGCACGTCGATCTGCCTGCGCTTCACCGACCCCGAGGTGACCGCCCTGACGCCGGAGGCCCAGGCGGACTTTGCCAAGAAGCTCGCCGCGCTTCTGGAGAAGGAGGAGGCCGCCTTCGACGCTGGTTCCTACCGCGACGCCCCTCCCGGTCTGCGCCTGTGGGGCGGCGCCACGGTGGAGAACGAGGATATGGAGGCGGTCCTGCCCTGGCTCGACTGGGCCTTCGCCACGGTCAAGGCGGAGACCTTCGGGCGCTGAGTCGTACAGGGCCGAAAAGGAAGGCCGCGCCACGGAGGCGCGGCCTTTTTCATGGCCCGCTCAATCCCGCCAGAAGCTCGGCAGGATCAGCACCAGCACCGTGAAGACTTCCAGCCGGCCGAGCAGCATGGCGAAGCTCAGCACCCATTTCGCGGCGTCGGGCAGGGGGGCCATGGTGCCGGACGGGCCGACCACCGGCCCCAGCCCCGGTCCGGCGTTGGCGAGCGCGGAGGCGACGGCGCTGGCCGCGCTCAGGAAGTCCACGCCCATCGCGGCGACCAGGAGCGAAAGGATGCCGAAGGCGGCCATGAAGGCGAAGGCGAGGTTGATGACCGAGCCGACCACATCCTCGTCCAGCACCTTGCCCTGGTAGAGCGGGACGAGCACGCGGTTCGGCTTCAGCATCCGCTGCATCTGGTTCAGCATCGACAGAGCCAGCACCTGCCAGCGGAAGATCTTGATCGACCCCGACGTCGATCCGGTGCAGCCGCCGATGAAGTAGAAGAAGAAGAAGGCGACGACGGCGAAGCTGCCCCAGGTCGAATAGTCGGTGGAGACGAAGCCGGTTCCGGTGATGATCGAGGTGACGTTCACCGCCGAATGGCTGAGCGCGTCCCGGAAGGGCAGGCCGACCACGGCGAAGGCCCACAGGGTCATGGCGACGCCGGCCACCAGAAGGATCGCCAGCAGCGCGTTCACCTGGCTGTCGCCGAAGACCGGCGCGTTGCGCTGGCCGCGCAGCAGGCGGATGTACCAGGTCAGGGGCAAGGCCCCGGAGATCATCGAAAAGGTCGCCACCCACAGCACCGCATGGGAATCGAACCAGCCGAGCGAGGCGTCCTTCGTGGAGAAGCCGCCGGTGGCGATGGAGGCCATGGCGTGGTTGATCGCGTCGAACCACGTCATGCCGGCCAGATGGTAGGCCACCGCCGACAGGATGGTCAGCGCCAGATAGATCATGGCGATGGCGCCGGCGGTGTCCTGCACCGTGGCGAAGGGCTTGTCGCCCTTGTCGGAGGACTCGGTGCGGAACAACTGCATGCCGCCGACCCGCAGGATGGGCAGCACCGCGATCGCCATGACGATGATGCCGACCCCGCCGAACCAGTTCAGCAGCGACCGCCACAGCAGGACCCCCGGCGGGGCGTCGTCCAGCCCGACGATGACCGTGCCGCCGGTGGTGGAGAGGCCCGACATCGCCTCGTAATAGGCGTCGGTGAAGGACAGGCGGGCGGCGGAGATCATGAAGGGCAGGGCGCCGAAGGTCGCCAGGACGCACCAGGACAGCGTGGTCAGCAGGAAATGCTGCTTCACGGTGAAGCGCGCGTGCTCCTTGCTCGACGTCGCCAGCACCATGCCGCCGCTGACCGCCAGCGTCGCCGCGCTGGAGCCGACGAAGGCCGTCCAGTCCCGGTTGCCCACGGCGGCGTCGGCCAGCGCCGGCAGCAGCATGCCCAGCCCTAGGATGGTCAGAAGAATGCCGATGATGTGGAAGACTGGTCCCAGCGCAATTCCATTGCCCACGCCATTGCCCAAGGCTGTGCCCTTCGTCGCCGCGGAGGCCGATGGCGGCGCCCCGTCTTTATCGATATCGATGTGATGCGCTGATTATCCAAAGGGGCCGGTGCTGTCCATCCGCATCGGGTTGTGTCCCGTCCGCGGGTCAGACGAATCCGGCTTCTCCCAACATGCGGTAGAACTCCCGCAGGGCGCACTGCTGCGCCGCCGCGTCGGGCAGGTCCTCCACATATTTCCGGTCGAACTGCGGCTGGCGGAGATGCTCGACCACGCGGCGCCGGACCATTTCCAGGGCCCGCCGGCTGCGCAGGATTCCCGGCGCGCAGACCTGCAGAAGGCGGTTCGCGCGCAGCCGCAGCGCATCGCCGGGGTCGTCCAGCCGCTCCACCACCCGGTCCTCGGTGATGTAGGCCACCAGAAGCGCGTCGAGGTCGCCGGTCAGGCGGGTCCGAGTCTCCTCCGGCAGCGCCGAGTCGGTGGCTTGGCAATAGAGCAGGGTCAGCGCTTCCAGATTGTCGCGCGGCGGCAGGCGGGGGTGGATGAAGCGGCCATAGCCCGCCGGGGTGCCGGTCAGCGCGTGCAGCAGCCGGGCGATGTCCCCGGCGTGCCCATGCCCGAGGTTGGAGTCGGCCAGCGCCAGCAGGAAGCGCACCCGGTCCCGCGCGTCGGGGATGCGGCCGGCCACCTCCGTGATGGCCTGCTTGCGGCCCGGCACCCCGCCGCCCTCCAGGAAGCGCAGGTAGCGAAGGACCAGCGCCTCGGCCATCGGGCCGCCCCCGGCCGGTCCGTCGGGGCCGAGCGTGCGCTTCAGGATCTCCTGGAAGGCGTCCATCTCCAGCGACGGGTCGGAGCGGTAGAGCGGCTGCGTGCCCTTCAACTGCCGGCGCACCAGATCCAGGATGACCAGCCGCGTCTGGTCCAGGTCGTGGAAGGCGAGAAGCTCGTTCAGCTGGACGGCGCGGTCGCCCTCCGCCCGCTTGGCCGGGGACAGGCGGCCCCGCGACAGGTCGATCAGGTTGCACAGCGCCTCCGCCAGGCTGCCCTGGACGCCCAGAAGCTCCTGCGCGACGGAGGGGGCGCCCAGAACATCGGCGATCACCCCGTCGAGCAGCCCCAGCGGGCGGTCGGTCGCCGCTCCGTCCTCCCGCGCCAGCTCGCCCAGGAAATCCAGCTTGGCCAGCCAGTTGCGCATCTGCACCAGCTCGCGCGACAGGACCACGCGGGCGAGGAAGTCGCGTTCCGCCGCGGGCAGGCTGGAATCCAACCGGTCGAACATGGGGCGGAAGCCGGTGGCGGCGATGGCCGGCAGGTCCTTGCGCGCGGCGGCGACCCGCGCCCGGTCGGTCAGCTCGTGCATCAGCAGGTTCAGCACGTCGCGCCGCCCGCGCCCGTCCGTCCCGGCCCTCTCCGCCTGCAGGGTGGCGACCCGCCCGACCGCGGTTGGCACGAGGTTGTCGGTGTTGAGAAGCCGCGCCAGCTCCGCGTGGTTGTGCAGCACCTCGGTCGGGGTGACGACGGCGCGCTCCACGTAATTGCGCAGGACGCGGTTCATCGCCATGCGGCTCTGCACGCCGTAGCAATGGTCGAGCGTGAGGCAGAGCGCCGGCGCCTCGTCGATGGGGGAGGCGGCCACCGTGCGGGAGACCTGACGGAACTCCACATGGACTTCCGTCTCGACATGGCGGCCGTCCGGGCGCCGCCAGTCGCGCACCACCCGCATGCCCTCGACCTTGCCGCCGGACAGCGCCTTGCGGCCGAAGACCAGCGCCTCCGCCTCGGTGTCGAAGCGTCCCTCCAGCACCCAGTGGTCCTGGACGTAGATCTGCACTTCGTAGCTGGCGGACGCGCGTGCCATGGTGCCATTGCCCCGCTGCTGCCGGCACGGTTCGTACACAGGATGCCGGAGATTTCGCATCAAACTCAACAAAGATTCGATTGGAATGCATTCATGTTTCGAACCGTGCCGGACGGGCGCCTGTCGTCGGCGCAGGGGAGACGGGCATGGGCCGCGGGGCTTTTCCGTTTGCATGAGGAAGGGGGGTGGGGTATTGACCCGCTCCGTATGCCCGAGCACCGCATGCCCACCGGACGTGCGGGCTCTCGCCATGCCGACGGTTTGCCACCCATTCGACGAGACGACGCAGGCCATGCCCGCTGATTCCCTGAGCTCCGCCCTGTTGCCCGCCGGCCTGCACGACGTGCTGCCGCCCGAAGCGGCGCACGAAGCGGCGGCGGTGGCGCGCCTGCTGGCGGACTTCACCGCCCACGGCTATGAGCGCGTCGAGCCCCCGCTCGTCGAGTTCGAGGACAATCTGCTGTCCGGCTCCGGCGCCGCCATGGCGAAGCAGACCTTCCGGCTGATGGACCCGCTGTCGCAGCGCATGATGGCCGTGCGCGCGGACATCACCCCGCAGATCGTGCGCATCGCCACCACCCGGCTGAAGAACGGCGCCCGCCCGGTGCGGCTGTGCTACGCCGGGCCGGTGCTGCGCGTGAAGGGCTCGCAGCTCCGTCCGGAGCGGCAGATCACCCAGGTCGGCGTCGAGCTGATCGGCCCGCTGGAGGCCGAGGCGGACGCCGAGGTGATCCTGCTGGCCGCCCACGCCCTGGAAGGGGTGGGGGTGCGGCACCTGTCGGTGGACCTCTGCGTGCCGACCATGGTGGCGCGGGTCTGCCGCGGCCTCGGGCTCGGCGATGAGGAAACCGCCCGACTGCGCGAGGCGCTGGACAAGAAGGACGCGGCGGCTGTGACCGCGGTCGGCGGACCGGCGGCCTCGCTGCTGCACGCGCTGATGGCCGCCTCCGGCCCGGCGGAGCGCGCCATGGAGGTGCTGTCAGCGCTGCCGCTGCCGGAAACGGCGGAGAAGGACCGGCGCCGCCTGACCGACGCCCTGCGCCTGCTGCGCGCCGCGCGCCCCGATCTGACGATCACCGTCGATCTGGTGGAGCACCGCGGCTTCGAATACCAGACCGGCCTCAGCTTCACCCCTGTCTCTTATACACATCTGACGCTGCCGACGATTATACGC
>NZ_JAUQTX010000088.1:0-23983 GCF_059803775.1 Azospirillum sp. UFLA03-27
ACACTCGCGTATAATCGTCGGCAGCGTCAGATGTGTATAAGAGACAGCTGGGCGGGGGAGGGTGCCTTCTGCGAAGCGGCGGCAGTTCCCTCCCCTGCGCAGCTCTCGCGCAAACCATAGGTTTGCGCTGACGCGACAGGCGGACCTTCGGTCCGCCGAGAGCGGGGGAGGGGTAGGGTGGGGCACGGCTTACCAGTCAGGCCGCTCAGACGGACGCCTTCTCCAGCGCCTTCAACTCGGCGCGCTTCTCGGTCAGGGTCTTGTAGGCGTCGTAGGTTTCCTGGGCGACCTGGAGGATGGATTGCCAGTTTTGCGGCAGCTCCTCCGACAGGTCGTGCAGGTCCATCTTCTTCTGGGTCGCGCGGGCGTTCAGCTTCTTGACCTCGTCCTTCAGGGCGTCGATGTCGGACATGGCGGAATCCTCACAGATCGGCGACGTCGGGATATTTGCGGATCAGCGCCACGGCCTCCTCGACGATCTTGGCGCCGTCGGCGGCCAGCTTCTCCAGCGACGGGAAGCCGAAGCGGTGGACGTCGCGCAGGTGCTTGGACACCACGACCAGCCGGCCCGTGGTCAGCACCATGCGGCCGAAGCCCTCGTGGCTCATCTTCATGATGGGGGAGGCGATGTGGCCGGTCTGCTTCTCGACCGTGATGCCGACGGCCTTGTAGAACAGCTCCAGCCGCCACAGCGTGTCGGGGTCCGGATCGCCCATGATCGGGATGGCGGCGCGGGCCTCCTTGTCGAGGATGAAGGGGGCAAGGATCGTCTCGTCGCTCTTGCCTTCCCAGGCGCCGTAGCTGTCTTCGGCGCGGAACAGCATGACCAGGGTCTTCAGAAAGGCCTCGGCGAGATCGCTCCCGGCGGCCACGGTGGTGTCGGTCATGCTCTCAATCCTCCTCGTCGAAGGCCAGCTCCTGCGGCTGGCCGGCGTTCAGGGCCTTGCGCAGCCAGGGCGGCGGGTTGCCGTTGATGGTTTCGACCAGACGGTCGAGCAGGGCGGTTATGGTGTCCGTAGCCTCCACCTTCACGGGGTGGATCTTCTTCGCCACCACGCGGGCGGCAGCGGAGGCGCCGATGGCCGACAGGTAGACGATGGCGCAGTCGGCCAGTGCGTCGAGCTTCGGGATCAGCTTGTCCTCGTTGCCGTCTTCGAACATCGAGCCGCCGAATTGGCAGGTCTCGACCATCGTGTAGCCGGCCTTGTCCACCTCATAGATCACGATGTTCTTGGCCCACCCGAAATGCGCATCGACGTGCTGCATGTCCTGGGTGCAGAAAGCGACCTTCATGGAACCTCCTTTGCGGGGCCGGCCCTCCTTGGCCTGGCCCACCACACTCAGCCGGCGCTGCATCCGCATGATCCGCTCCCGCAGTGCTGGCCGTGTTCATGCCCGTCCCCATGAGGATGACCGTGAGCATGGCCTTGCTCGTCGTGGTCCATCTCGCGGGACAGGAACAGGTTGCCGATCTCGAACAGAAGCTCGCGCGTGCCGCGGTAGCCGGCATGGATCTTCAGCCCGGCGCCCAGCCGGTCGAACATGGGGAGCCCCATGCGGTGCAGCGGCACGCCGATGCGCGCCGCCCCCTGGCGCCCGTGGGAGTTCGACACGATCAGGTCGGCGTCGCGGGCCAGGGTCTCCACGTCGGAATGGTCGCCAACCATTACGGTCGCGGCCTTCAGCTTCTCCAGCACGGCGGTCTGGGTGGGCGAGACGGCGGCGATCACCTCCGCCCCCATGTCCGCCAGGAAGCTGGTGACGGCGTAGAGCAGGTCCGGCTCCAGCGCCACGGCGATCCGCTTGCGGCTGTAGAAGAAATGCCCGTCCAGCATTGCGTCGACCAGCGTCTCGCGCTGACGCCGCAGCTTCGCCGGCACCGGACGGCCCGACAGCTCCGACAGGGTGCGGACGAGGCGGTCCGACGCCTCCAGCCCGGTCAGCCGGTCGAAGAAGACGCTGCGCACGTCGGTCTTCAGCTCCAGTGCGGCGGCGGCGACGCGCATGTGCTCGCCCACCACCAGCGTGAGTTCCGACGCGCCCATGGACGCGATCTGCTCCACCGTCACGCCGCCCAGCGAGGTCGCCGTGAAGTCGTCCGGCTGGCGGCCCGACATGGACAGCGACAGGTCGGGCAGGAAGATCGGCGACAGGCCGAAGCTCTCGATGATGTCGCGCAGCTCCTCCACGTCGCCCGGCGACAGGTGGCAGCCGGCCAGAACGTTGATCTGGCCCTTCACGGTCGTTTCCGACGGCTGGACCACCTCCTCGACGATGCCGGTCACCGCGGCGGAGAAGCCGTCCTCGAAGCCGCCGGAGAAGTCCGGGGTGTTGGCGAAGACCAGCTTCAGGCCGGCCAGCGCGGGGTTGCGCTGGCGGAACAGCGAATACTGCCCGGCCATGTCCTCGCCCTTGGTCTCGGTCACGCCGGTGGTGGCGACGCCGATCAGGGCGGGCGCGTTGCGCTCGTGGATGGTGCGGACGGCCTGCTCCAGATTCTCGTAGCCGCCGAGGATGGTGGAGACCTGATCCATCGCCGTGGTCTGGAGCGGAATGGCCTCGCGGAAATGGCGGACCAGCAGGACCAGCCCGAAGGCGGTGCAGCCCTGGCTGCCGTGGAACAGCGGCATGCAGCGGTCCACGCCGAGGAAGGCGAGCGCCGCACCCAGCGGCTGGCTCATCTTCAGCGGGTTGGTGGAGGCCGCCTTGGCGGAGTGGGGGAAGCGCTGGATGGTGCCCATGGCGGTTACGCTCCCACCGGCCTGGAGTCCGGTTTGGCGTCCAGCTTGGCATCCCAGGGGGCGGCCAGACGCACCTGCCGCCAGATCGGGTTGGACAGGGTCTTGTCGATTTCCTCACACAGGTTGACGATGCCGTCATAGCCCGCGTAGGGGGTGTGGCGCTCCTGGTTCAGGTCGAGCCACGGCACCTTGGCCTTCAGCGCGATGAACTGCGACCGGCCGCCCGACATCATGATGTCGGCCTCGCTGTCGCGCAGCATCTTGTAGATGTCGCGGGGCTTCAGGTCGTCCCACTGGTGGAACTCTTCCCCCTTCATCTTCTTGATGCGCTCCTTGTCCTCCTTGGTGGACTTCTTCGTGGAGGTGCCGACGATGGTCAGCCCGGCGCCTTCCAGCGCGGTGACCATCGACCAGCTCTTCACGCCGCCGGTGAACAGCAGGACGCGCTTGCCGTCGAAGCGCGGCCGGTAAGGCTCCAGGCGCCGCCAGACGCGGCTTTCCTCGCGGGCGATGACGCCTTCGGTGCGGTCGATGATGGCCTTGTCGGCACCGCGCTCCACCAGCATGCGGGCCATGGTGCGCAGCGTGTCCGACATGTCCGACACGCCATAGAAGGAGCCTTCGAAATAGGGGATGCCCCAGCGCTCCTGCATCTTGCGCCCGACATTCACCAGAGCCTGGGAGCAGACCACCATGGTCAGCCGCGCCCGGTGGGCCTGCGCCACCTCGTTGTAGCGCCCGTCGCCGGAGATGCAGGACAGGATGCGGATGCCGATCTCGTCGAGCAGCGGCTTCACCAGCCACAGCTCGCCGGCCAGATTGTATTCGCCGACGATGCAGATGTCGGTCGGGGTCGTCACCTCCGGCTCCACCGTGCCGATGACGTGGTCGAGCAGCGTCTCGCCGGCCAGCTTGTTGCCCAGGTTCTTCGACCCGACGAAGCCCGGCGCCATCACCGGGATCACCGGCTTGCCCAGCTTCTTCGCGGCGAATTTGCAGACCGCCTCGATGTCGTCGCCGATCATGGCGGGGACGCAGGTCTGGTAGACGAACACCGCCGGCGGATCGTACTGCTGCACGATCTCCTTGATCGCCTTGTAGAGCTTCTTCTCGCCGCCGTGGATGATGTCGAGTTCCGACATGTCCGTGGTGAAGCCGGTGCGGTAGAGCTGCGAGCCCGACGATTTGGTGCCGCGGTTGTCCCAGGAATTGCCGAGGCAGGCGATTGGCCCGTGCACGAGGTGGGCGGCGTCGGCGATCGGCTGGAGCGCGATCATCGCGCCGTCATAGGCGCAGCCCCCGGCGGCGGCCCCCGGCTTCAGAGCCTTGGAGCAACCCTTCTTCCGCTCCTTCTCCGACTTGGCTTGGTTGGTGGAGCAACCCGGCTCGTTGAAGACGTCCTGGAGCTTTTCCTGGAGCATGACCTTCTCCCGCCATTGGCCGACATCGGCGCCTGTGGATCAGTCATATGCAGGAGGTGTGCCAGACGGTGAATTATTTATATTCAATAAGTTATTGTGAATGGCCTCGTGTGCGATACCCGACAATCGCGGACTTTGTCGGGTATCGCACAGCGTAGGGCGATGGCAGGCCGCGTAAGGCGCGCGCCCTCAACGGGCCAGAACCTTGGCGGCTTCCTTGGTTTCCGAGACCGCCGAGGCGATCTGGGTGATCGCGGAGTTGATCGCGCCGATGTTGTGGTCGACGGCGCTGACCGAGGCCGACGCGTTCTGCATGTTGGTGGACATGTCGCCGGTCACCGCGCTCTGCTCCTCCACCGCCCCGGCGGAGACGGTGACGAACTCCATCAGGTTGCTGGTGGCCTGACGGATGTTGCCCAGCGACGCGACCACGTCGGACGAGACGGCCTGCATGCCTTCGATCTCCTTGGAGATCTGGGCGGTCGCGTTGGCCGACTGGTTGGCGAGATTCTTGACCTCGTTGGCGACGACCGCGAAGCCGCGCCCGGCCTCGCCGGCCCGTGCCGCCTCGATGGTGGCGTTGAGCGCCAGCAGGTTGATCTGGCTGGCGATCGAGCTGATCAGATCAACGATGCCGCCCATCGCCTTGGCGACCTCCGTCAGGCGCGCCGCCGCCCGGTCGGCGTTCCCCGTCTCGTCCATCGCGGTGTTCGCCGCCTGACGGGAGCGGATCATGCTGTCGGCGATCTCCCGGGCCGACGCGGCGAGTTCCTCGGCGCTGGCGGCGACGGTCTGGACCGTGCCTTGGGTCGCACCCGACCGCTGAGCGGCGTCCTCGGCCTGCCGGCCGGCGGCGGAGAGCGCGGCATCGATCTCGGTGAAGTTGTTGTCGATCAGCGCCTTCAACTGATCCAGCAGTTCCACCTGGCGGGTGATGTCGGTGGCGAACTTGACGATCTTGGACAGCCGGTTGCTGGTGTCGAACACCGGGTTGTAGGAAGCCTGAATCCATACCACGCGGCCGCCCTTGCCGATCCGCTTGTACTGGGCGGCCTGGAAACGGCCTTGCCGGAGGCTCTCCCAGAAGGCCCGGTAGTCCGCGCTTCCGTGCTCCGCCGGGTCGACGAAGGTGCTGTGGGGGCGCCCTTCGATCTCGGGCAGCGTGTAGCCGAGCAGGGACAGGAAGTTCTCGTTGGCGGTGATGACCTTGCCGTCGGGGGTGAATTCGATCACCGCCTGGGACTTGGAGATGGCCTCCGCCTTGCCGCGCAGATCGATGTGTTCCAGATGGCGT
Organism: Azospirillum sp. UFLA03-27; assembly: GCF_059803775.1. Classification (NCBI taxonomy): domain Bacteria; kingdom Pseudomonadati; phylum Pseudomonadota; class Alphaproteobacteria; order Rhodospirillales; family Azospirillaceae; genus Azospirillum; species Azospirillum sp. UFLA03-27. The sequence goes on from NZ_JAUQTX010000088.1 coordinate 5,457, forward strand.
TCGGTGACGTCGGTGCAGACCTTGACCACCTTGTGAGTGACGCCCTGGCGGTTCTTGATCGGGTTGTAGGACGCTTCGATCCAAACCTCACGCCCGCCCTTGCCGATGCGCTTGTACAGAGAGGATTGGAACTCGCCCCGGCGCAGACGCTCCCAGAAATCCCGGTAATCCAGGCTGTCGTGGAGTTTCAGGTCGACGAATATCCGGTGATGTTTCCCTTTGATTTCCTCAAAGCTGTAGCCCATACATCGGAGAAATTGATCATTTGCCGACAATATGTTGCCAGATGTGTCAAAGGTAATTATGCCATTAGATTTGTCTAATGCGCTGGTTATTTCCGTCGCTTCCGTGTCTGCCAACCTTAGAAAGGTTTTAAAGGTCATGTTGATTGTCCTTATGGCGCAAGAAGGGAATGATGATTTGAGGTTATCGGCAATTTATATAAAAACAATTAATTGATGTTCATGCGGTGTCGCGGAGTGCCGTGCCGTTTCGGCGATGATTGTATTCATAAAGATATGCCGTTTTGTCGATAGTTAATCGGACGCAATTTTTTATTGATGTTGTGGTCATTCTTCCGGTGGTAACGACTCACGGCTCAGAGATCTGCATGCCTGTGCTGTTCAACCAACAGGCATCGAAGAGGGGATTCATAAGAGCGACTGAGGCCGTTTCTCATTGAACTCTTTCCATGGAAAGCTGTGAGTCTGGTGCATCTGCAAAAGGTGTGGGCTGAAGCGGTCAGGACGTTCCACCGGAAGTAACACCTGTACGGAACCGCGTCCCTGCGGTGGCAAGGGACGCGGTTCCGCAGAACCATCGTCAGGGAACGATCACATATTCGGGGTTGGCGATGGCGAACACGGCGTCGCGGTCCGGCTGGGGCGGGTAGATCCACTTGGTGTTGATCTCGCGCTTCACCGCCTTGCCCTCCTCGCGGGTCAGCCGGACCTGCCGGTCCCAGCCCTCGGTGAAGAGCGCTCCCCACGGGCCGAGATCGAGGCAGGTCACGTATTTGGGCTGGCTATAGGGGTGGGTGGCAGGCCGACCAGCTCCGCCGCGGCGTTGTGGCCGGCGACGCAGCCCAAGCTGAGGGCGTGCTGGCAGGACATCGCGGCGACGTTGCCGAGATCGTCGGTGGCCGCCCGCGCCACGTCCCCGGTGACGAAGATTCCGTCGCTGCCGACCGCCCGCAGGAACGGATCGGCCGGGACGCGTCCGAACCGGTCATGGTCGCCGCTGATCTGCGCCGCCAGAGTGTTGGCGCAGGCGCCCGCCAGCCACCACGACGGTGTTGCGCGCCGCCGTTTCCGTCTGGGTGACCAAAGCCTTCAGGTGGGCGTCGAGGGCGTGCGCGCTGTCCAACTGGTCGACGTTGAAGGCGTGCTCGGCGAGACCGGAAATGGGCGGGGTGAACAAGCGACTGCCGGCGGCCAGGACGAAACGGTCGTAGGGCAGGGTTGAACCGGGCGCCGTCGGTGCCGGTGACGTCCACCGCGCTGCGGTCGGCGTGGATCGTTGTCACGACGCCGAGGACGTGGCGGACGCCCACCGCTTCGAACAGCGTGGCGAGGTCCGGCGCCATGCCTTCCAGCACCGCCTCGTAAAGGCGGGGGCGGCGGTAACCGCCGCGCACCCCTTCGCTGGCCGTGATGATCCCCGCCTTCTCCAGCTTCGGAAAGATCTTGGCGACGAAAGAGGGGAGATGCCCTGCAACTCCGCCAGATCCCGGCTGCTCAACGGCGTGTCGCCGGCGGCGGCCAGCCAGAGCAGGCAGTGGATGCCGTTTTCGACGCTTGCGGTGAGGTGTGCCATGGCGTGGCCCGTCCAACGGTCTCGACAACGCAGTCCGTATCAGTCCGCGTTATCCGGCGCAAGCTGAAAAACACAGACAATTTTTATCCTTGTTTATAGGCGAGGCGACTGGCCGGCAAAAGGAAAAGCCGGAGCCCACCTTGCGGTGGGCTCCGGCTCTCCGGGGAAGCGGCCGGGCGGGGGGATGGAGACCCCGCGCCGGCCGGGGGAGGTCAGCGCACCAGATCGAACGAGTAGTCGGTCTCGCCGACGATGTTCGTGTTGGCGTCCATGTCCTCGAAGATCCGATCCAGGATGCGCACCAGCACGTTCAGAGCGCCCTGGTAACCCCAGGTCGGGTAACGGTGATGGTGGTGGCGGTCGAAGATCGGGTAGGTCAGGCGGATGAGCGGGATCTTGGTATCGCGCTCCAGATACTTGCCGTAGCTGTTGCCGATGATGTAGTCGACCTTGTCGGTGAACAGCAGCGAGCGCAGGTGCCAGAGGTCCTTGCCGCCGTAGGCCTTGCCGGACTTGCCGAACGGCGAGCCGTCGAGCACCTTCTGAACCTGCTTCTCCCACTTCTTCGAGCCGGAGGTGGACAGGATGTGCACCGGCTCGGCGCCCAACTCCATCAGGAACTTCGACATGCCCAGGCAGAAGTCCGGGTCGCCGTACACGGCGAAGCGCTTGCCGTGCAGGTGGGTGTGGCTGTCGGCGATGGCGTCGACCAGACGGCCGCGCTCCAGCTTCAGCTCCGCCGGGACCGGCTTGCCGGACAGCTCGGCCAGCTTCAGCAGAAGCTCGTCGGTGCCGGTGACGCCCATCGGGTAGTTGTACTTGGCGACCTGCTGGCCCTTCTCCCTGATGAACTGCAGGGACTGCGGGGTGCAGTATTCCTGCATGGAGATGGTGGCCTTGGCGTGCACGGCCTCCTTCGTGGCCTCCAGCGTGGTGCCGCCGTCATACATGCGGTACTCGCCGTCGGCCGGGGTGTCGAAGTTGTCCGACACGTCCGACAGGATCGTCAGGTCGATGCCGAACAGGCCGGCGATGCGCTTCAGCTCGCGGTTGTTGCCGACCGCGAAACCGTCGAAGCCCGGGATCAGGTTGATCGTCTCGTTCTTCGGGGTGTCGAAGTTCTCCGACGTGCCCCAGAAGTGGGTCAGAACGCCCTTGATCATGTTGTCGTAGCCGACGATGTGGCTGCCGACGAAGGCCGGGGTGTGGGCGAAGGGAACCGGGAAATCCGCCGGGACGCTTTCCTTGTTCTTCGCGTTGTTGATGAAGCCCGAGAGGTCGTCGCCGATGACCTCGGCCATGCAGGTGGTCAGCACGGCGATCATCTTCGGCTTGTACAGCGCGTAGGCGTTGGCCAGGCCGTCGATCATGTTGTTCAGGCCGCCGAACACCGCCGCGTCTTCCGTCATCGACGAGGAGACCGCGGAGTTCGGCTCCTTGAAGTGGCGGGTGAGGTGCGTGCGGTAGTAGGCGACGCAGCCCTGCGAACCATGGACGAAGGGCAGGGTGCCCTCGAAGCCCTGGGCCGCAAACATCGCGCCGATCGGCTGGCAGGCCTTCGTCGGGTTGATGACGACCGCCTCACGGGCGAAGTTCTTTTCCTTGTACTCTTCCGTCTTGGTCCACGCGGAAACCCGGGCGACCTCTTCGTCGGAGTGGCCGTACTCGAACTCCGTCTTCTTGCGCTCGAGCAGCTCCTTGTATTCGGGCTGACGGAAGAGCGTGAAGTGGTCGATGACCTTGTCGGCGCTCTGGGAAACGGGGTGGGACATGCTCATTACTCCTATCTTCCAGAGGCCGCTTTAGAACGGAGCCTTCATGATGCCCCAGACGGGGTTGTTGATGGCCAGATCCATGTCGCGGGCGAAGATCGCGAAGCCGTCGTAACCGTGATACGGACCCGAGTAATCCCAGGAGTGCATCTGGCGGAAGGGCAGGCCCATCTTCTGGAAGACGTACTTTTCCTTGATGCCCGAGGCGACGAGGTCCGGACGCATCACCTCGACGAACTTCTCCAGTTCGAAGGCGGTGACGTCGTCGTAGATCAGCGTGCCTTCCTTCACGTAGTGCTGGGTACGCTGATAGTCGTCGTTGTGGGCGAATTCGTAGCCCGTGCCGACGATCTCCATGCCCAGGTCATGGTAGGCGTCGACCACGTGGCGCGGACGCAGGCCACCGACGTAGATCATCACCTTCTTGCCTTCGAGCCGCGGCTTGAACTTGGCGATGACGGCGTCGACCATCGGCTGGTACTTGGCGATGACCTTCTCCGCGTTCTCCTTGATGGTGTCATCGAAGAGAGCGGCGATCTTGCGCAGGGACTCGGCGATCTGCGACGGGCCGAAGAAGTTGTACTCCATCCACGGAATACCGAACTTCTCTTCCATGTGGCGCGCGATGTAGTTCATCGAGCGGTAGCAGTGGATGAGGTTCACCTTCGCCTTCGGCGTGTTCTCCAGCTCGGCGAGCGTGCCGTCGCCCGACCACTGGGCGATCACGCGCAGGCCGATCTCCTCCAGCAGGATGCGGCTGGCCCAGGCGTCGCCACCGATGTTGTAGTCACCGATGATGGTGACGTCGTACGGGGTGGAGACGAAGCCTTCCTTCGGCTCGGTCTTCTCGAAGATCCAGTCGCGGATGACGTCGTTGGCGATGTGGTGGCCCAGCGACTGGGAGACGCCGCGGAAGCCTTCGCAACGGACCGGAACGACCGGCTTGCCCAGCTCCTCGGACTTGGCGCGGGCGACCGCCTCGATGTCGTCGCCGATCAGGCCGATCGGGCACTCGGACTGGATGGAGATGCCGTTGACGAGCGGGAACAGCTCGTTGATCTCCTCGATCACCTTGTGCAGCTTCTTGTCGCCGCCGAAGACGATGTCCTTCTCCTGGAAGTCGGAGGTGAAGTGCATCGTGCCCCAGCTGTCCACGCCGGTGTCGCCGACATAGTAGTTGCGGCGGCCGGACCAGGAGTAGTAGCCGCAGCCGACCGGGCCGTGGGAGATGTGGATCATGTCCTTGATCGGACCCCACACCACGCCCTTGGAACCGGCGTAGGCGCAACCACGGATGGTCATCACACCGGGGATCGACTTGATGTTCGACTTGACGCCGCAGTCCTTGGCCTCGGCCTCCAGCACGTTCAGGTGCTTGGCGCGGCGCTTGCGCGACTTCTCGGGATACGCTTCGAGAACCTTGTCGACGAGACCCTTGACGTCGACGCCTTCGTTCACGGACAGGCTCATGGTGCCAGTCTCCTGCATGCTCTCATTGTCCGCGCCACTTCAGCGCGGGACCGAGCCCCCTCTCTCCCACCCCGCGCACAAAGGCGGGGTGGGCTGGGGAGGGGGCCAGTTCAGACCTGTGCCCCGTCAGGGACCCAGGTGTCAGGCCTTGGCGGCTTCCTTGGCCTGGAGCTCGGCGAGCTGCTGCTCCTCCGACTTCATGATGCCGAAGTCCATCAGCATCTCTTCCAGCTCTTCCATCGTGATCGGGGTCGGGATGGTGCCCTTGCCCTTGTTCGCGTGGACCTTGTTGGCGAGCTGGCGGTATTCCTGGGCCTGCTGGCTGTCCGGCGCGTACTCGATCACGGTCATGCGGCGCAGCTCGGCGTGCTGCACGATGTTGTCGCGCGGCACGAAGTGGATGAGCTGGGTGCCGAGGCGGGCGGCCAGGGCCGAGGCGAGGTCGATTTCCTTGTCGGTCTGGCGCTCGTTGCAGATCAGGCCGCCGAGGCGCACGCCGCCGCTGTGGGCGTACTTCAGGATGCCCTTGGCGATGTTGTTGGCGGCGTAGAGCGCCATCATCTCACCGGACATGACGATGTAGATTTCCTGGGCCTTGTTCTCGCGGATGGGCATGGCGAAACCGCCGCACACCACGTCGCCCAGCACGTCGTAGGAGACGTAGTCCACGTCGTCGTAGGCGCCGTTCTCTTCCAGGAAGTTGATCGAGGTGATCACGCCGCGGCCGGCGCAGCCGACCCCCGGCTCCGGACCGCCGGACTCGACGCACTTGATGCCCTTGTAGCCGATCTTGAGAACGTCCTCGAGTTCCAGATCCTCGACCGAGCCGGCTTCGGCGGCGAGGTGCAGCACGGTGTCCTGCGCCTTGGCGTGCAGGATCAGGCGGGTCGAGTCGGCCTTCGGATCGCAGCCGACGATCAGGATCTTCTGATCCAGCTCGACCAGCGCGGCCAGGGTGTTCTGGGAGGTGGTGGACTTGCCGATACCGCCCTTACCGTAGAACGCAATCTGGCGCAAAGACATGGGAGGTTACTCCTTTGCTTGGGTCTACAGGGTGTCTTCAATTCCGGGGCGGCCTGCCCAGCGGCCGCTTCGACCCCTTCTCTGCATCCCCCGTGCCAGTTCGCGGGAAATTTTTAAGTTATTGATTTTAAATAATAAAATAGATTGCGGACAAGCGCGGTCCGCTTTGTCGGGCCTGTGACATACCCGACAAAGCCCGACATTTTGTCGGGTCTCTCGCAATGAAACGGAAGGGATGGAGGAATGGCGCTCGGCGCCGTCAGGCGGCGGCGTGGTTCAGCGCGTCGCGGGCGACGACGAGGCGCAGGGCCAGCGCCTCCAGCTCGTCGCCGTCCTGGCCCATGTCATAGAGAAGCTGGGCTAGCGACTGGCCACGGGCGAGCAGGCGGCGCGCCTTGGCCGGGTCGGCGGGGCGGGCCAGCAGGATGCCGACGAGACGCTCCCCGGCGATGCCGGCCAGCGCGCGGCTGCGTTCGGCCAGACGGCGCTCCAGCGTGTCGAGCACCGCCGGGCGCCCGGCATGGTCGAGGTCGGTGCAGAACTGGTGCAGGGAGCGGAGTTGGCGCAGCAGCGCCTCGAACAGCAGCTCGTCGAGGTCGCCGCCGTTGGCGGCCTTTCCGACAAGATCGAACAGCGTGTCGGAAAGCCGCCACGCCGCCGACAGGCAGTCGTTCATCGCCTTGCGGTCGGCGGGCTCGACGAAGGCGTTGGCCTCCTCGCGGTGCTCCTCCTGGTCGTCGAGGTTCCGCATCGCGACGACGAGCAGCCCGTCCACCGAGGCCAGCGTGGCGAGGCTGGCGTGCAGCGCCTTGATACCGCGGTCGGCGCCGAAGCCGTCCATGGCCTCCGCGGCCCGGCGCAGGGCGTGGCGGGTCAAGCGGCGCGACTGATAGACGACGTCGCGCAGGGCGACGGTGGCGCCCAGCGTCTCCAGCACCAGCCGCCGCGCCTCGAAGCGCAGCAGGGCGTGGGCGAGGCTGTCCATGGCGCCGGCGGTGGCGCCCGCCGGATCGTCTTCCGCGGTTGCGACGGGCGCTTCGCCGCGGACCAGACGATCGGCGTCGGCGCGGGCGTCCGCCTCGATGGCCGACACCACCGACAGCACGGCGCCGCGCCCGGCGCCGCGCAGCAGGGCGACCAGGGCGCGCAGGGCGGTGGCCACCTCCAGCGCGCCGGGCAGCCCATCCTCGGCGGTGCCCTTGTTGTGCACGATGCGGTCGATCAGATGGTCGCGCAGGCGGGGCAGCAGAACATCCAGGATGATCGGCGCGGTGGGGCGCAGCAGCGCCTCCAGCAGGCGGCCCTGCGGCTGGCCGAGCATGGCGGCCAACGGGTTGACCGGCTTGGGCACCAGACGTGGGCGATGGGGCTCCAGCAGGGCCAGCACCTCATCGCCGCGCAGCGGGGTGATGGTGCCGCGCAGCAGCCGGGCGAGCGTCACGGCGTCGCGGGCTTCCTTGGAGCCACGCAGCGGAACCGGCGCCCGTCCCGAACGCATCGGCATCTTTTCCGAGACGGCGGAAGGAAGAAGAACGCGCGGGGGCTGTGCCGCCCGGTTGCGCGTCTCCTGTTCCTTTCGCTTCATCGGCCACATGGCCTTGCCTCGTCTTGCGATGCACTGAATCCCAATCGAAGAACTATGGTGTCGTCTCATCATCCGTTCAAACGGATATTTTTAAGATATTTGGAGTAAGCCAAAAGTTGTTTCGGCTGTTTAATCGAATTGTTTTTGAATTCGAAATGTATCGTGGACTGCGCGACGTCGCCCTGCGGTGACGCGGACCCTTGGCGGAAGCGCCGCTTCGCGGTATCCATGAATTAATTGTGGATTTGAGAGTGCGATGGCGGACGGTTCGGCGAGCGGTGGGTTGCGGGATGCGCGGGGGCGGCTGATCGATCCGGATTCGCCGCTGGCGTTGAAGGCGCATCGCACCAACCTGCTGAACGTGACGGCGGAAGCGCTGTGTGCGGAATCCTTCAACGACGAGCCGCGGCGCCTGCGCATCGGCGGCACGCGCAGTGAACACGCCGTGCTGTTCGAGGCGCTCGACGAGAGCCCGAACAGTTTGATCGCCGCCGATGTCTTCCAGCACTACATGGCCTTCACCTTCGGGCTGAACCCGGACTTTTCCGGGGCCGAGGGCGCGGACGGGCGGCGGCGCTACCGCGCCAGCTACCTGCGCCTGCTGAAGGGATGGCTGTTCGACAGCAACAACGCCGAGGGTGCGGTTCTGAAGGGCTGGGTGGAGAGTCGCTTCGGCTTGCTGCCCACCTATCACAAGGAGCCGATCCTGCGGTTCGCTTCCGACGCGTGGCGGACCTACGGCGAGGAGAAGGTTGCCACCCGCTTCCACAACAACAACATCAACCTGCAGCTCGACCTGCTGTACGAATATTGCCAGTGGTGGATGCGCCGCGGCTGGCCGGACGCGCCGATGCCGTCCCGCGCCAGCCACATCCGGCTCTACCGCGGCGTCAACAATTTCGAGGAGCACCACATCGTCGCGCGCCCCGACAAGCGCACGGCGGTCCTGCGCCTCAACAACCTCAGCTCCTTTTCCATCGAGCGCGACATCGCCGGCCAGTTCGGGGACTACATCCTCGAAACCTGGGTGCCGCTCACCAAGGTGGTCTTCTTCCGCGACATCCTGCCCCGCTACCCATTCAAGGGAGAGGGTGAATATCTGGTCGTCGGCGGGGACTACAGGGTGGGGGTGTCGCTTCTCTGACAACCGATCACGGGACAGATCCGGCCCATGACTGACCATTCCATCCGCTCACGCGCGCTGGGCGCCTATCTCGGGCTGGCCTGCGGCGATGCTCTGGGCGCCACCGTCGAGTTTCTGACAAAGGGCGAGATCGCTCACCAATACGGCGTGCACAAGCACATCAAGGGTGGCGGCTGGCTGAAGCTGCCCGCCGGGCAGGTGACCGACGACACCGAGATGTCGATCCATCTCGGCCGTGCCATCCTGGCCGCCCCGGAGTGGGACGCCCGCCGCGCCGCGGAGGAGTTCGCCGTCTGGCTGAAGGGCGTTCCCGTCGATGTCGGGGACACGACACGGCGCGGCATCCGCCGCTTCATCATGCACGGCACCCTGTCGGAGCCGGAGAGCGAGTATCACGCCGGCAACGGGGCGGCGATGCGCAACCTGCCGGTTGCCCTGGCGACGCTGGGCGACGACGACGCCTTCGAGCGCTGGACGGTGGAGCAGGCGCACATCACCCACTGCAACGCGATGTCCGACGCGGCGACCCTGACGCTCGGCCATATGGTCCGCCGTCTGGTGCTGGGCGGCAGCGTGCGCGACGTGCGCGACGAATCGAACAAGCTCATCGCGAAGCACCGGCAATTCAAGTTCCAGCCCTACCGGGGCCTCGCCACCGCCTACATCGTCGATACGATGCAGACGGTCATGCACTATTATTTCCAGACCGATTCCGTGGAATCCTGCGTCGTCGAGACCGTCAACCAGGGCGGCGACGCCGACACCACCGGCGCCATCGCCGGCATGCTGGCCGGCGCCACCTACGGGGTGGAAACCATCCCGCCGCGTTGGCTGCGCAAGCTCGACCGCGACGTCTACAACGAAATCTGCGCCCAGGTGGACGGGCTGCTCGCCCGCTCCCCGGCGCTCAAGCAGGGGTGATTTCGACCATGGCCGACGTGATCTTCTTCGAAAAGCCCGGCTGCGCCGGCAACAACCGCCAGAAGGCGGTGCTGGCGGAGGCCGGGCACACCGTCCATGCCCGCGACCTGCTGTCCGAGCCCTGGACGGCGGACCGCCTGCGCCCCTTCTTCGGCGACCGCCCGGTGGCCGAGTGGTTCAACCGCGCCGCCCCGGCGGTGAAGAGCGGCGAGGTCGATCCGGACGCGCTCGACGAGGCCGCCGCCCTGGCGCTGATGCTGACGACGCCGCTGCTGATCCGTCGCCCGCTGATGCAGGTGGGCGACCGCCGCGACTGCGGCTTCGAGGCGGAGCGGGTGGACGCCTGGATCGGGCTGGCCGTCGGGGCGCCGGAGGGCAAGCTGGAAGGCTGCGCCCGCGCCGGGATGCCGCCCTGCCCACCACCCGCAAAGGGGTGACGGGACAACCCGGACTGTCGTAGGTTTGCCCCCGTCCTGTTTGAAACCCGACATTTCAGCGATGGGGGCCGATCCATGTGCGAACTCCTGGGCATGAGCGCCAACGTGCCCACGGACATCTGCTTCAGCTTTCGCGGCCTGATGCGCCGCGGCGGGCAGACCGGTCCGCACCGTGACGGCTGGGGGATTGCCTTCTACGAGGGGAAGGGCTGCCGCGCCTTCCATGACCCGGCGCCGAGCTGCGAGTCGGAGATCGCGCGGCTGGTCAGCAGCTATTCGATCAAGTCCTGCGTGGTGATCTCCCACATCCGCCGCGCCAACCGCGGCCGGGTGTCGCTGGAAAACACCCACCCCTTCACGCGGGAGCTGTGGGGCCGCGTCTGGACCTTCGCCCACAACGGCCAGCTCAAGGGCATCAAGGACCGGACGCTGACCTTCTACGAGCCGGTCGGGACGACGGACAGCGAGCACGCCTTCTGCTGGCTGCTCGACCAGATCCGCATGCAGTATCCGGAACCGCCCAAGAGCAGCGGCGCGCTGATGCGGCTGATCCGCGACCTCGCCACCGACCTCGGCGGGCTGGGCGTCTTCAACATGCTGCTCAGCGACGGGCGGTATCTGTGGTGCCACTGCGCGACCAACCTCGCCTGGCTGACCCGCAAGGCCCCCTTCGGCCCGGCGACGCTGATCGACGAGGACATGAGCGTCGATTTCGCCAAGGAGACGACGCCCAACGACGTGGTGACGGTGGTCGCCACCCGCCCGTTGACCCGCGACGAGGATTGGACCGTCATGAAGGGCGGCGAGATGGTCGTGTTCAAGGGCGGCAATCGGGTGCGCTGACCGGGGATTGTTCTGATCTGTGCAACGAAGATTGGCGAAATCGGGGCTCAATCGATTGGCGTAAGCGGGCTTATGGTCACCTCCGAGACAAACCGAAGCGGTGACGGTGCCGGACCGGCGCCCCGCTTCCCGGACAGGAAGACGTGACCATGAAGATCCTTCGTATCGATTCCAGCCCGCTGGGCGACGCCTCCGTTTCGCGCCAGCTCACCGGCTCCATCGTCGCGGCGCTGCGCCAGGCGGCTCCGGACGCCGAGGTGTCCGCCCGCGACCTCACCGTCGCCCCGCCGGACCACCTGACCGGCGAGCTGATGCAGGTCGTGAAGTTCCGCAACCTGGAGGGACTGACCGCCCGCCAGCAGGAGGAACTGGCCCTGACCGACGCGCTGGTCGACGAGTTCCTGGCCGCCGACGTCGTGGTGATCGGCGCCCCGATGTACAACTTCACGGTCCCGACCCAGCTCAAGGCCTGGATCGACCGCATCGCCCAGGCGGGCCGCACCTTCCGCTACACCGAGACCGGCCCAGTCGGTCTGGCCGGCGGCAAGAAGGTCTACATCGCCTCGACGCGCGGCGGTGTCTATTCGACCAACGCGGCGATGAGCGCGCTGGACCACCAGGAGGCCTTCCTGCGCACGGTTCTGGGCTTCCTGGGCGTCACCGACGTGACGGTGATCCGCGCCGAGGGCGTCGGCATGGGTCCGGACGCCCGCGCCAAGGCGCTGGCCGCCGCCCAGCAGGAAATCGACGCCCTGGCGACCCCGGTCGCGGCGTAAGGAACGCTGCGTTCCCTCTTTATGTCCCCTCTCCCCTCCGGGGAGAGGGTTAGGGTGAGGGGGTTGCGCTTGTGCCGGACGTGGCGCCACGCGCAACCCCCTCACCCGGCCCTTCGGGCCACCCTCTCCCCAGAGGGGAGAGGGGTTTTTACGCCGCCATCGCCTCGCCGATCCGGCGGACCGCCTCGTCCAGGGGCAGGTCGAGGCGGGTGATGTTCTGCAGCTCCAGGAAGCGCGCCTCGTTCTTCGACAGTTCGCCCTCGATCACCGCCCAATGCCGGTCGGACGAGCGCTTGGCGATCTGGCGGGCGAAGGTGCGCTGGATTTCCTGGTCGAAGCGGCAGCCGAGGTAGAGGAAGCTCCGACCCGCCCGGCGCTCCTGAACGACGGCGGGAATCGGCGTCTGGATGTCGATCTCCGTCAGGATCTCGACGAAGTCGCTGTCGGAAATCAGGTAGTTCCCCGCCGGGGTGGCGCTGCCCGACGGCTTGTAGAGCAGGGTCTCCCAGCCCGACGCCGCGCCGGCTTTAACCTCCGCGCCGCCCGGCGCGTAGTATTTCACCCATTCGCCGACGCCCTGCGGGTGGGACAGGCCCTGGATCTGGCCCCAGCTCCGGCCCGGAGCGGCGGTCAGCAGGCTTTCCAGCGTGTTGTCGTACCAGACATCGACGATCATCGGCGGGGCGGGCAGGGTGGCCAGCCACGCGTGAACCGGCGTTGCCGGAACCTCGCGCTTGAAGATCTCGTTCAGGATGCCGTCCAGCGTCTTGCGGTGGCGGCGCGATTCGATGAACTGGGCGACGGCGGTCAGCTGGCTGCGGATGCGGCCCGGTGCGGCGACCCTGGCGTTCAGCCGCTGCGCCAGTTCCAGCGAGGTGCGCGGGATCGGGCAGTCGACCTCCGGCAGCAGCGCGAAGGCGCCCGGCCCGAGATAGGGCACCACGCCCCGCGCTTTCAGCGCCGCGGCGATGTCCGCGATGATGGTGTCGGTGTCCGTGCTGTCGATGACGGCGGTGTCGGTCATGCTAACCCCGTTCGGCTGGCTTTTGCCCCCTCCCTGACCCTCCCCCGCTCTCGGCGGACCTTTGGTCCGCCTGTCGCGTCAGCGCAAACCGAAGGTTTGCGCGAGAGCTGCGCAGGGGAGGGGAATGGCGCAGGGGAAGGAAAATTGCTTACAAATAGATCGCCGCGCCCGCTCCCGTGTTGACGGTGGCGTCCTTCAGCGTGTCCACGATGAACTGCACCTCGTCGGCGGTGACCTTGTGGTGCAGCGGCAGGGCCAGCACGCGGTCGACCGTCTTCTGGCAGACCGGGCAGTCGGCCCGGCTGGCGCCGCGCTCTTGGTAATATTGTTGGGTGTAGAGCGCCTGCCCGTAGTCCGACGCCTCGACGTCGTGCGTCGCCAAGTCCTCCAGCACCGCCTTGCGCCCCGAGGCGGTGAAGCGGGTGCCGAGGTGGACGGCGTAGACCATCGGGTGCACGTCGTCGGCGCCCGGCCCCTTGTAGGGCGGCTTGATGCCCTCGAAGGAGGCCATAGCCGCCTCGTAGTGGGCGACCACCTCCCGGCGCTTCGCCAGGATTTCCGGCAGGCGCTTCAACTGGACGAGGCCCAGCGCGGCGGTCAGGTTGCTCATGCCCGCCTGGAAGGGAATGGTGCGGGTGATGACCACCGTGTTGCGGTGCTCCATCTCGCGCCGGCGCAGGTAGCGGAGCTGGTGGGCGAGGTTGCGGTCGTCGGTGACGATCATACCGCCCTCGCCGGTCACCAGCACGCCGGGTTCGGAAAAGTCGAAGACCGCGCAGTCGCCAAAGCTGCCGACCAGCTTCCCCTTGTAGGAGGAGCCGATGGCCTCGGTCGAATCCTCGATCAGGATCAGGCCCTTGTCCGACGCGAGCGCGCGCAGCTCGTCCCAATGGGCGGGGTGGCCGTTGACGTTGCCGGCCAGGATGGCCTTGGTCCGCGGCGTGATCTTGGCCTCGGCCTTCGCCGGGTTGATGGTGTGCTGCCAGTAGTCGATGTCGACGAAGACCGGCTCCGCGCCGGCCAGCGCGATGGCGTGCTGCACCTGATGCCAGCCGAAGGGGGAGCAGAGAACCTCGTCCCCCGGCCCGATGCCGTAGGCCTTGAGCACCATCAGCGTGGCGATGGTACCGCTAGACACCGCGACCGCGTGCGCGCGGCCGAGCCAGGCGGCGAAGGCCTTCTCGAACCCCTCCGTCATCCGCCCGTCGCCGAGGCTGCCGGAGGTGAGGATGCGGCTGATGACCGCCACCTCCGCTTCCGAAATGTCCGGGTCGATCAACGGGATGTAGTCGCCGAGTTCGCCGTCCTGGTCGTCTTCGGCTGAGTCGTCCGGGGGCATCGTCATTCCGCGATCCTCATTCAGTCGTCCTCGTCCCGTTGCGCGATCACCACGCCGGTCGCCGTCTCCGGCGTGTTGGTGATGAGCCAGCAATGGTTGGTGCCGTCGACGAGGTAGAGGTTGAAGCCGGGCTCTTCCCGGAAGGCGTCCTCCGCCATCACCGCGGCGTGCGCCCCGGTGACGTTGGACAGGTCCGGGTTCGCCTCGCGCACGGCGCGGACGACGCTGTCGAGGCGGGTGCCGTCCGCGAAGAGCTTGCCGGCCAGGGCGGCGATGGCGTCGATCCGTTCCGGGGACAGGGCCATGGCGGTCACTCCGCGCCGCGCTTCTTGGCCTCGACGGTGATGGGCAGGCGGGTGTCCGCCGGCATCTCCGGCAGGTCCAGCGTCCAGCCGTTGGCGACCTTGACCCAGCCGCCCCACAGGCCCGGCTTCTCCATTTCGGTGATGGGCTCCTCCAGGTCCTTCTTGGCGACGTAGATCGTGTATTGCTCACCGGCCTTGCGCACCATCACCTTCATGTCACTCTCCAGTCGTCGTGTTTTTAACTGTCGTTTGGTCAGGCCGCGATCCGCGCGTAGAGCGCGGGAAACTCGTTGAGGACCGATTCCACCTCCTCCGCCGTGGTGCAGCGGCTGAGGGAGAAGCGTAGGCTGGCCGCCGCCTCCGCCGGGGTCAGGCCCATGGCGGTCAGGACGTGGCTCGGTTTGTTGCCGCCGGACGCGCAGGCCGCCCCCATGGAGACGGCGATGCCGGCGCGGTCGAGCCGCATCAGCAGCTCCTCCGCGTCCAGCGGGCGGCCCTGCGGGTCGGCGAAGCGGATGTTGCTGGTGTTGGACAAGCGGGCTGCCCCTTCGCCGTTGACCCGGCTGCCCGGCCAAGCGGCGAGCACGCCGCGCTCCAGCCGGTCGCGCAGGATCGCCAGCCCGCCGGCCTCCGCCACCGTGGCGGCGGCGCGGTCGGCGGCGACGCCGAAGCCGACGATGGCCGGCACATTCTCCGTCCCGCCGCGGCGGTGGCGCTCCTGATGGCCGTGGATCAGCGGGGCGAAGGGCACGCCCTTGCGGATGAAGAGGGCGCCGATGCCCTTCGGCCCGTGCATCTTGTGAGCGGACAGGGTCAGCAGGTCGGCGTTCACCGCGTCCACCTTGATGGGCAGCCGCCCGGCGGCCTGCACTGCGTCGGTGTGGAACAGGGCGCCGCGCGCCTGGGCGATGTCGGCGGCGGCGCCGACCGGCTGGATCGCGCCGGTCTCGTTGTTCGCCCATAGGACGGAGACCAGCGCCGTCTCGGGTGTCACGGCGTCGCGCAGGTCGGCGAGCGCGATGGTGCCGGTGCCGTCCACCGGCAGGACGGTGACCCGCCAGCCCTGCCGCTCCAGATCCTCCGCCAGCATCAGGGTCGAGGGATGCTCGATCGCCGTGGTGACGAGGTGGCGGCGCTCCGGACGCTCCGCCGCGACGGCGCGCAGCGTGCCGATCAGGGCCGTGTGGTTGGCCTCCGTCGCGCTGGAGGTGAAGAGGATCTCCGCCGCCTTCGCGCCGACCAGCGCCGCCACCTGAGAGCGCGCCTCGCCCACCGCCCGCTTGGCCGCCATGCCGGCGGTGTGCGGGCTGGAGGGGTTGCCGAACTCTCCGAACAGGTGCGGCAGCATCGCCTCCCGCACCTCGGGCGCCAGCGGGGTCGTCGCGTTGTTGTCGAGATAGATCATGGGTCCATCGGAAGCCGTGGCACGGGTGGGCGGAACCGCATCAGTCCATCACGCCGGGGACACCGCGGCGGCGGCCGTCGGCGGGAGTTATCTCCTCCTCCAGGCAGCCGACGACGACGCCGGCCGGGAACTCCACCAGATAGACGGGGATCTGCGTGCCCTCGGCGTGGCCGATGCGCACGATGGTGCCGGGCGTGCCCTTGGGAGCCAGCAGCGCGCCGTCCTCGGCGTTGGGGTGACTGCCGTCGTTGTGGAGGTCCACCGCGGCGGTGACCGCCAGACCCCAGTCGTAGAGCGGTTCGCGGGGCGGGATGAAGCCGGGCTTCTTCGCTTCGGTGACGGCGTCGCTCATCGCGTGCTCCTTGGGCAAGACGGTCATTGCGGGTCGTTGCAGCGGGCGTCGACCAGTTCGAGTTCCTTGACGCGCATGCCGACGATGATGCGCTTCTCGTAAAAATCGATGCCGTAAATGTAATACATCTGCAGGTAGGTTCCGATCGACTTCACATAGCCGACGTCCCCGGTGCGGATCAGGAAGTCGCCCATCGGGCGCCCGGGATAGGTGCCGTCGTTGCGCACGTCGCGAAGCGCGCGGACCTTCTGGCCCTCCTCGAAGGCGGGGCGGTCTTCCAGTTCGATCGGTTCGTTCGGATCGCGGGCGCGCTCGCGCATTCGGTGCTCCTTGGTCCGGTCAGTAGGGGTCCGGTCAGTCGGGGATCAGGTCGCCGGTGGCGGGCAGTCCGGCGCGGCGCTTCTGCGCCACGGTGCGGACGTCGTCCACCGGGTCTTCGGTCAGCGGGGCGAGGTCTTCGGGCGGCAGGCGGCTGGCGACGACGAAGCGCACGCACCAGTCCGCGTCGCGGATCAGCGCGGCCAGCTTTTCCGGCGGCAGGCGTCGGGCGACGACCATGCGCACGCGGGCGCTGTCGTCCCAGGCCATGCTCATCAGCCACTCCAGCCCGATGCGGTTGGCGACCTCCAACCGGATTTCCGGGTCCTCGTCGTGCATCATCGCCGGCAGCATGCCCTCGGGCACGCGGCGGGCGACGCGCAGGCGCACGGAGTAATCGGGGTCGCGCATCAGCGGCGCGAGGTCGGCGTCCTCCAGCCGGGAGGCGACGGCGATGCGCACCTCGCGGTCGGGGTCGCCGCGCATCTTCAGCAGCAGGCGGCGGGGCAGGCGGCGGGCGACGGCGGCGCGCACCGTCTCGTCGGGATCGTCCATCAGCCGCGGCACGATGAAGATCGGCGCGAAGCGGGCGGCGTTGGCGCGGACCTCGAAATAGGGATGGTCGAGATGCTCGCCGGCCAGATCGTCGTTCCATTGGAAGAAGCGCTGGATGCGCTTGGCGTAGCGGTCGTGCACGCAGGCGCGCAGCGGCTCGCAGCGCCCCTCGGCCAGACGGTCGCGGTAGGCGCAGCCATCGCAATCGACGGAGGTGCCCAGCCAGTCCAGCGCCTTGTCGATGTCGTCGCTCATGCATCGTCCTCCGGGCCGGCTTCGAAACGATCGGCGGCGGCGAGCAGGCGGGTGGTTCCGAAGCGGTCCTTCGGGTCCAGCTCCCGGACCTTGTTCAGGGCCTCGCGCCCTTCGGCCAGACGGCCCAGGCGCAGATGCAGGTAGCCGACCGCGGTCAGGGCGAACAGGAACAGGCGTGGGGCCGGCTCCAGACCCGCGAAGTCCACCCCCAATGACTTGGAAGAATCCTGGCCGACCATGCGCCAGTCGGTGTGGTTCAGGCCGATGGCGGCCATGGCGTGGCCGAGCATCCGCTCGCCGTAGAGCAGGGCGGTGTCCAGGTTCGCCTTGTAGAAGTGGAACTTGTAATGGCCGAGATCGACCAGCCGGTGGCCCGGCGCCAGCTCGGCGGCGCGGGCGAGGTAGCGCTGCGCCGCCTCGGCGTCGGCGTGGCTGGCGGCGGCGAGATGCAGGAACCGCTCCGCCTCGGGCGGCAGGTCGCCGCCGTAGTAACGGCGGTTGAGCCAGCCTTCATCCACCTCGTCCAGCATGGCGGTGCGCTCCATGGACACCCTCTCCCGTGATGGGACGGGAGAGGGGTTTCGGGCGATCAGGCCGGGACGCAGCAGTCGGCCGGGCAGACCGAGGCGCACTGCGGGCTGGAGAACTGGCCCTTGCACTCGGTGCACAGGTCCGCGTTGATGGCGTAGGCGCCCTTCTTGAAGCTGATGGCGTTGTTCGGGCACTCGGCCTCGCAGGCGCCGCAGGCGGTGCAGTCGGAAGCCTTGATCTTGTAAGCCATGACACTCTCCTTGCAGATGGGGCGGCTGTTGCGGCGGGCCGCCGGGTAAGTCCGTGGGGTGATCGGGTGTTCGGGTGTCAGGCGCGCAGGGCGGTGAAGGCGCCGGTGCGGATCACCGCGTCCTGCCCCTCGCGGGCGTTGATCGCACCTTGGCCGAGGCGCTCGGCGTAGTCCTTGAAGTAGGTCAATGCCGACTCCTCGATGTATTCGAAGGCGAAGCGGTCAACCGGCTCGATGCCCGCGTCCTTGAGGTTCTGCGACGGGCAGCCGCCGATCTTGGCGACGAAGACGGCGGTGCAGTCGTTGATCGCCGACAGCACACCGCCGAGCGCGTCCTCGTCGCCCGAACCGCCTTCGCAATACTGGTCGACGCGGCGGTGGCCGACGAACTTGGCGCCCTTCGGACC
>NZ_JAUQTX010000089.1:0-23816 GCF_059803775.1 Azospirillum sp. UFLA03-27
CGCCACCCGCGACCTTCCCGACGGGGCCGGCGGCGTGATCCCGGCCGAGGCGCTGCACCGCGCCAACCTCGCCGCCCGTTTCGCCGTGGTCGTCAAGGACAGCCGCGCCTGGGCGTAAGGACGGCGCGAGGCAAGGCGGCGGGTCATGGCGCGTCCCGCCGCCTCGCCACCATCCCGCCGGACCACGCAGCGGGGAGGAAGCCGCCAGACCGGATGCCGGCAAGACCCTGGCGAAGGCGCGGACCGGCGCGGCGAAGACGGCGTTGGTGTGGCCGAAGGCGTTGCCCGGAACGAAGCGCACGTGGCCATTGCGCCCCGCCCAGTTGAAGCGCGGGCAGAAGACCGGGATGCCCCCACGTCCTTCTCCAGCGCGGCCAGCAGCGGTGAATCCGTTTCAACACCTTCAGGAGGAAGGGCCGGGCAGCCGTTCACCGCCTTTTAAAAAAGGCGGAAGGGCCGACCGCGCATCACCCGACCCCCGGACAGTGCCCGGCACCGACGCTTCCGCGCGCCGAAAATTCGCACGCTCCGCAAAAAGAGGTTTGTTGGAGCACAAAACTCAAGTTATCATATTCCAGTTGATGCAATCGCATAGCGATTGAATAATGGATAGATCAAGGAGATCGCGCGTGGACGTGATCGCTGAACTGACGAGCCTGATCGGCGTCGACGCCGTCCTGACCGCCCCCTCCGATCTGGATGCCGTCACCGAGGACTGGCGCGGGCGTTATCGCGGACCGGCGCTCTGCCTCACGCGTCCCGCCAACGTCGGGCAGGTGGCCGACGTGGTGCGCTGCTGCGCCAAGCACGGCGTGCCGGTCCTGCCGCAGGGCGGGAACACCAGCCTGTGCGGCGGCGCCGTTCCGTCGGAGACGGGCCCCGCCCCGGTCATCCTCAGCCTGACCCGCATGCGCGCGGTCCGCGCCATCGATCCGGTGAACAACACGATGGAGGTCGAGGCTGGCTGCGTCCTCGCCACCGTGCAGGAGGCGGCGGCGGCGGACGGGCGACTCTACCCGGTCAGCCTGGGCGCCGAGGGCTCCTGCCAGATCGGCGGCACCATCGCCACCAACGCCGGCGGCACCTCGGTCCTGCGCTACGGCAACACGCGCGAGAACGTGCTGGGGCTGGAGGTCGTGCTGGCCGACGGCACCGTCTGGTCGGGCCTGTACGGCCTGCGCAAGAACAACACCGGCTACGATCTGAAGCATCTGTTCATCGGTTCGGAAGGCACACTCGGCATCATCACCGCGGCGACGCTGAAGCTGCACCCGCTGCCGACGCGCCACGCGGTGGCGTGGGTCGGGATGGCGTCGCCGGAGGACGCGCTGACCCTGCTGACCCGCGTGCAGGGGCGCAGCGCGGCGCGGCTGTCCGCCTTCGAGATGATCAACCGCCTGCAGCTCGATCTGGTGGTCGGCCATGTCCCCGGCCGCCGCAGCCCGATCGAGAGCGAGGCCGACTGGCATGTGCTGATCGAGCTGTCGGACAACGGCTCCGGCGAGGCGCTCGACGACGAACTTCAGGCGATCCTGGAGGACGCCTTCGCCGACGGCCTGCTGAGCGACGCGGCGCTGGCGTCCAGCGAAGCGCAGCGCCACGCCATGTGGGAGATCCGCCACAGCGTGTCGGAGGCCAACAAGAAGGCCGGCGTCGGCCTGACCACCGACTGCGCGGTGCCGCTGTCGGCGGTCCCCGCCTTCATCGCGGCGGCCACCGCGGCGGTGCGCGCGCTGGTGCCCGACCTGCCGGTGATCGTCGTCGCCCATCTCGGCGACGGCAACGTCCACTTCATCCCCTTCTTCAGCTTCGACGCCTGGGAGGCCGCCGCATCGGGTGACCGCGACGCGCTCGCCGCGGCGCTGCGCCACGCCGTCAACGACGAGGCCGCCCGGCTCAAGGGCACCTTCAGCGCCGAACACGGGGTCGGCCGCGTCCAGCTCGCCGAGATGGCCCGCTACAAGCCGCCGGCGGAGCTGGCGCTGATGCGCGCCGTCAAGCGGGCGCTCGACCCGCAGAACATCCTCAATCCCGGACGGCTCCTGCCGCCCGGCTGATTTTCCCGTCGTTCCCCGCCCATCCGCCGTCCCGGCCCATCCTCGAGGAGTTCCGACATGAGCACACGTCAATCCGGCTGGTCCCGCCGCACCCTGCTGAAAGCCGGCGCCGCCGGCACCGCGGCGCTCGCCATGCCGGCGATCTGGAGCCCGGCCCGCGCGCAGAACAAGCGCATCGTCGTGCGCGACGACGGCGGCATCTACACCAAGGCCTATGGCGAGGTCTTCTACAAGCCCTTCACCGCGGCCACCGGCATCGAGGTCGTCGGCGTCCAGGCCAACGCCGAGCCGACCGCGCAGATCCGCTCGATGGTCGAGGCGAAGTCCTACACCTGGGACATGGCCAAGATCAGCGAGCCGGCCATCCTGATGCTGACCGCCGGCGACAAGCCGATGCTGGAGAAGCACGGGCTGGAGAACGATCCGGCGGTCGCCGCCATTCCCAAGCAGTACATGTCGGAATACGGCGTCGGCACCAACGTCTACACCACCGTGCTGGCCTACCGCACCGACGCCTTCAAGGGCCGCAAGGCGCCGGCCTCCTGGAAGGATTTCTACGACGTCGCCGGCGTCTCCGGCCGCCGCGCCCTGCGCAAACATCCCTTCGACACCATCGAGCAGGCGCTGATGGCCGACGGCGTGCCCACCGGCGAGGTCTATCCCTGCGACTTCGACCGCGCCTTCAAGGCGCTGGACCGCATCAAGAAGGACATCCCGATCTTCTGGACCAGCGGCGCGCAGGTCGAGCAGATGCTGATCTCCGGCGAGGTCGATCTCGTCCCGACCTGGGTGTCCCGCCCGCAGGCGGCGATCGCCGCCGGCGCCCCAGTCGGCATCGTCTGGGACCAGAACATCTGGGGCCTCGACAACTGGGCCATCCTGGCCGGCACCCCGAACGCCGACGCCTGCCGCCAGTTCATCAAGTTCACCTGCGATCCGAAGCGGCAGGCGGAGCTGGTGAAGTACTTCCCGGCCGGCGTCACCATGCCCGACGCCTTCAAGCACATCGATCCGGCGATCGCCCCCAACTGCCCGACCTTCCCGGCGAACATCGAGAAGGGCGTCAAGATCAACGCGCAGTTCTGGCTGGACAACCAGCAGAAGGCGCTCGAGCGCTACAACGCCTGGCTGCTGAGCTGAGGCGCCGGGACGCTCCGTCCCGACTGAGGACCCGCGACCGGCCCCCCTTCCTGTTTGGCGGGGCCGGTCGCGGGGCTCCCGCATTTTTCCCCATTCCCCTTTCGACGCGAGGAGACCTGCCATGTCGTCGTCCAGCCTAACCGTCCAGGGCCTCGCCAAGCGCTACGGCGATTTCGTGGCGCTCGCCCCCACGGATCTCGTGGTCGCCGACGGTGAATTCCTGACCCTGCTCGGCCCCTCGGGCTCGGGCAAGACGACGCTGCTCAGTCTGCTCGCCGGGCTGGTTCCGCCCGATGAAGGAATCGTGCGCATCGGCGCGCAGGACGTGACCTACGCCCCGCCCTACGAGCGCGACATCGGCGTGGTGTTCCAGAACTACGCCCTGTTCCCGCACATGACGATCGCCGAGAACATCGCCTTCCCGCTGAAGATGCGGAAGATCCCGGAGGCCGAGGCGAAGAAGCGGGCGCGTGAGGCGCTGGAGATGGTCCACCTGCCGCACATCGCCGGGCGCTACCCGCGCGAGCTGTCGGGCGGCCAACAGCAGCGCGTCGCTCTGGCCCGCTGCATGGTCTACAAGCCGTCGATCATCCTGATGGACGAGCCGCTGGGCGCCCTCGACAAGAAGCTGCGCGAGCACATGCAGCTTGAGATCAAGCATCTGCACCGCGAGTTGGGCACCACGGTCGTCTACGTCACCCACGACCAGGAAGAGGCGATGACGATGTCCGATCGCATCTGCCTGATGAACGCCGGCCGCATCGAGCAGCTCGGCACGCCGGCCGATCTCTATTTCCGCCCGCGCACCCTGTTCGTCGCCGACTTCCTCGGCGAATCCAATCTGCTGCCGGCGGTGCTGGGTCCGCGGCTGGGCGACGAGGCGGAGATCCGGCTGGGCAGCGCCGCCATTCCAGGCCGCGCGCTCGCCAACGGCCAGGACCTGCCGCCGGGCACCCCGGTGCGGGTGATGGTGCGCCCGCAGAACCTGACCATTGCCCGTCCGTCGGACAACAGTGCTTCGGCCGTGATGGGCCAGGTGTCCGACGTGATGGTCACCGGTAGCCTGACCAAGGTCTACATGCAGCCGCTCGACGACGCCCTGCCGCCGCTGGTCGCCGCCTTCGCCACCCGCAACGAGGCCGAGGCGATCCGCATAGACGACGTGCTGGCGCTGTCCTGGGACAGCCGCGACGCCGTGGTGATCGCGGACCGCGGCCCGGCGGCCATGCCCGCAACCACGGCCAAGGCGGCCTGACATGAGCGACCAGATCATGACCATGTCTCACGCCGCCCCACGGCGCGGCGCCCCGCCGGCTTGGCGCAAGCCGGTGCTGATGGGCGCCCCCATCGTCCTGCTCCTCACCGTCTTCCTGGTCTTCCCGGTTGGCCAGCTCCTGGCGCTCAGCGTCTACAACGGCCAAGGCTTCACGCTGGCGCCCTACCAGCAGCTCTTCTCGTCCAGCCTCTACGTCACCGTGCTGTGGATCACGCTGAAGATCTCGCTGGCGACGACGCTGGTCGCGGTGGCCGGGGCCTACCCCATCGCCTACCTGATCTCCGTCACCAAGGGGCCGGCGAAGAGCCGTCTGATCTTCTGGGTGCTGCTGGCCTTCTGGACCAGCTTCCTGGTGCGCGCCTTCGCCTGGGTCATCATCCTCGGCCGCAACGGCGTCATCAACGGCACGCTGATGTCGCTGGGGATCATCGACCGGCCGATCGACCTGCTCTACGGCTTCGGCTCGGTCCTGGTCGGCATGGTGCACGCCATGCTGCCGCTGGCGGTGATGACCATGCTGGCGGTGATGGAGAACATCGACCGCACCCTGCCCCGCGCCGCCAGCACGCTCGGCGCGCGCCCCGGCACCGCCTTCTGGACCGTCTATTTCCCGCTGTCGCTGCCCGGCGTCGCCGCCGCGGCGATCATGGTCTTCGTGTCGGCCATCGGCTTCTTCATCGTGCCGGCCCTGCTCGGCGGACGGCGCGAGACGATGATCACCCAGCTCATCATCGACCAGATCCAGCAGACGCTGAACTGGGGCCTCGCCGGCGCCATCTCGGTGCTGCTGCTGACGGTGGTGCTGGCGGTGTTCGTGCTCTACGACCGCGTCTTCGGCTTCGCGACGCTGACCGGCGAGACCGCGGGGGCCGCGCACAACCGCGACACCGCCATGCGGCGTCTGGGCGGCCGGGTGCTCGGACTGCTGGGTGCCGCGAGCGACGCCCTGCTCGGCCTGTTCCCGCGCCGCCGCCCGCGCGGCACCGGCGAGATGCCGTCGGCCACCCTGCGGACGCTGGTGTGGACCATGCTGGTGCTCGTCAGCCTGCCGGCCTTCCTGATGATCCCGCTGTCCTTTGGCAAGGCCGGTCTGGCCTGGCCGCCCACCGGCTTCTCCCTGCAATGGTACGAGCAGCTCTTCCAGTCGCCGCTGTGGATGCAGGCGCTGACCCGCTCGCTGGTGGTGGCCTTCGGCACCGGCCTGCTGTCGATGGCGATCGGCGTGCCGGCGGCCTTCCTGATGGTGCGCAGCCGGATGCGGGGCAAGGGCGCGATGCTGGCCTTCATCCTGTCGCCGGTGATCGTGCCGCGCATGATCATCGCCGTCGGCATGTTCTACCTGTTCGCCCAGATGGGGCTGGTCGGCACCATCCTAGGTCTGGTGATCGGCCACACGGTCGTCGCCGTCCCCTATGTGGTGATGACGATGACGGCGGTGCTGCGCAACTACGACACCCGGCTCGACCTCGCGGCGCAGAGCCTGGGCGCCCGTCCGCTGGCCGCGCTGCGCCACGTCACCTTCCCGATCCTGGGGGCCGGCATGCTGTCGTCCTTCCTGTTCGCCTTCGCGACCTCCTTCGACGAGCTGACCATCTCGCTGTTCTCCTCGGGCGGTCTCAGCGCCACCCTGCCCAAACAGTTCTGGGACGAGGTGACGCTGCAGGTCTCCCCCGTCATCGCGGCGGTGTCGACCGGGCTCCTCGTCTTCGTCGCGGTGCTGATCTACGCCGCGGACCGGCTGCGCCGGCGCAGCCTGGCCTCCTGATCCGCACCGGAACCGACGCTCCACCTCTTCGCACTTCCAAGGATATATTATGCTCGACGCCACCAAACTCCGCGGCATTCTGCCCGCCACCCCGACGCCGGTGACCGCCGACGGCACCATCGACGTCGCGGCCTCCAAGGCGCTGTTCTCCTGGCTGAACCGCCAGGGGATCGACGGGGTGGTTCCGCTGGGCGGAACCGGCGAGTACGGCGCGCTGGCGCGGGCCGAGCGCAACCGCTTCGCCGCGCTGACGGTCGAGGCGATGGCCGGCAGGAAGCCGGTCATCGCCGGCGTGCTCGACACCGGCTATCACGACGCTCTGGCCGCGGGCCGCGACTTCGCGGCGGCCGGCGTGGACGGCCTGCTGGTCCTGACGCCCTACTACACCAACCCGACCCAGGCCGGCATCCGAGACTACTTCCTGCGCTACGCCGACGAGTCGCCGGTGCCGATCCTGATCTACGAGATCCCCTACCGCACCCGCATCGCCGTCGATCCGGAGGTGCTGCACGAGCTGTCGCGTCACGAGCGGATCGTCGGCATGAAGGCCTGCAACACCGACATGTACCATTTCCTGCGCACGATGGCCGGGCTGGACCCGTCCTTCGCCATGCTGAGCGGCGAGGACACGCTGTTCCCGCTGCATGTGGCCGCGGGCGCCAAGGGCGGCATCGTGGTGACGGCGAACCTCCTGCCGCGCGCCTGGCGCCTGGTCTTCGACCTCGCCTCGTCCGGCAAGACCGCCGAGGCGCTGGAGGTCCACCGCACCCTCATCCCGATGATGAACCTCGCCTTCGCCGAGACCAACCCCGGCCCGATGAAGTCGGTGATGGACCTCATCGGCGTGAAGGCCCCGGCGATGCTGCCGCCGCTGCGCGAGCCGCGGGCGGAACTGCGCGAGGCGCTGAAAAGCGAACTGTCGCGCCTCCTGACCACCTATGAAGGGCTGCCGGCCGCCGCGGTGGCCTGACCGGTAGCAACGCTTGCGCGTGGCATCCGGCGCGCCGGATGCTATGCGTAGGCGAACCATGCCGACGACGCGAGGACGAGCACCGATGAAGGCCGGAAAGACCACCAGGACGGGCGGCATGGCGGACGGCATGGCGGGCGGCGACGCCCAGCAGGCCGATGCCACACCGACCGTGAAGCCGAAGGCCGACCCTCGCGAGTCGTCGCTGTTCGTCGGCTCGACCGAGAAGACCTTCCAGATCCTGCACGCCTTCGACGGCCCGCACCGGCAGATGCCGCTGTCCGAGATCGCCAAGGCGGCGGGGCTGGACCGCAGCGCCGCCCAGCGGCTGGTCTACACGCTGGAGACGCTGGGCTATCTGCGGCGCGTCCACGGCACGCGCAACTACGCGCTCAGCCCGAAGCTGCTCCAGTTCTCCTACAACTACCTGCGGGCGAACGAACTGATCGAGAAGGCGTCGCCCTACCTGCTGGAGATCAGCCGCAGCGTCGGCGAGACCGCCAATCTGCAGGAGCTGGACGGCCACGAGATCGTCTTCGTCGCCCGCTTCCCCGGCCGGCACCTGGTGAACATCGACATCATGGTCGGCAGCCGGCTGCCCGCCTACTTCACCGCGTCGGGCACCGCCATCCTGTCGCGCCTGTCGGAGGAGGAGCGGGAGGAGATCCTGGCCCGCACCGATCTTCGCCCGCTCACCCCCTTCACCGTGAACGACCCCGGCCGCCTGCGCGCCCGCGTCCAGGAGGCGGCGGAAAAAGGCTACGCCGTGGTGACCAACGAGACGGTGATGGGCGACATCTCGGTCGCCGCCGCCATCACCGACGAGCATGGGCACGCGGTCGCCGGCCTGAACATCTCCGTCCCCACCACCCGCTGGACGCCGGAGTCAGCCGAGCAGGAACTCGCCCGGCATGTGCAGGTGGCGGCGACCTCCATTTCCGTCAACAAATTCGCCGGCTATCCGCGGTAGCGGCGTCACCGGTGTCCCTGGTCGGTGTGGGCGCAGCCGCCGTGCTCCAGCTGCACCGTGGCGTGCCGGATGCCGAACCGCTCCTCAAGGATCCGGTTGACGTCGCGCAGCACCCGGTTCCGGTCGGCGCCGTCCTCGACGACCGCGTGCAGGGTCAGCAGGAGACGCTCCGTGTTAAGCGACCAGACATGGACATGGTGGACGTCCGACACCCCGGCGACCTCGCCCAGGGCGGCGCCGACGCTGGCCGCGTCGATGCCCGGCGGGGTGCCTTCGAGGAGGATGTGCCCGGCCTCCCTGGTGATCCTCCAGGCGCTGCGCAGGATGAGCAGGGCGACCACCACCGAGAGGATCGGGTCGATGGGCATCCAGCCGGTCCACAGGATGATCAGAGCGGCGGCGATGGCGCCGACCGAGCCGAGAAGATCGCCGAGAACATGGATGGCCGCCCCGCGGACGTTGAGGTTCCCGTCCCCGCCGCGGCTCAGGATCCAGAAGGCGAGGATGTTGACCAGCAGCCCCAGCGTGGCGATGACCAGCATCTGGGGTCCCATCACCTCGACCGGATCGAAGAGGCGTCCGACCGCCTCGACGACGATCCACAGCGCGATGGCGAACAGGCTGATCCCGTTGGTGTAGGCGGCCACCACCTGGAAGCGGTGGTATCCGTAGGAGCGCAGCGGATCGGCCGGGCGGCGGCCCAGGCGGAAGGCGAACCAGGCGAGCGCCAGCGCCGCGAAGTCGGTCAGCATGTGCCCGGCGTCGGCGAGCAGCGCCAGCGAGCCTGAAACGATGCCGCCCACCACCTCGGCCAGCATGAAGCCGCCGGTCAGCAGCATCACCCAGAAGACCTTGCGCTCGCTGCTTTCGGTCACCGTCGGCATGTCGTGGCTGTGGCCCGCTTCGCCATGCCCGTGGTCATGCGTGTGACCGTGCCCATGATCGTGACTGTGATGATGTGCCATGTGTTCAGTCCGATGCCGTGTGTCAGTCCGTGGAACCGTTGAAGCGGGCACTGCGCCGAGTCATCAGGACGGCGGCAGGAGCGGCCGCAAGGCGTTCAAGAACGCCTCGTAGCTCAGCACCCCCTTGTGCGTCTTGCCGTTGATCACGAAGGACGGGGTCGAATCGATCTGGTGCTTTTCCGCACCGTCAAGGCGCGACTGAAGGATGGCGTCGCTGAGAGCCTGATCGTCCAGGCACGCCTGGTAGGTCTCCTTCGGCAATCCCGCCAACAGGCCGTAGCGGGTCAGGCTTTCACGCGGGTCCTTGGCGTGGGACCAGTCGTCCTGCTTGGCGAACAGCACCGACAGGATGGCGAAGTACCGTCCGGGTGGCACGCAGCGGGCCAGGACGGCGGCATCGAGAGCGGCCCGGTCCAGCGGGAAATCCCGGTAGACGATGCGGATCTTGCCGGTGTCGATCAGCTCCTTCTTCACCTGGGGCAGCACCTCGTTGTGGAAGGTGGCGCAGTGGTGGCAGGTGAGAGAGGCGTATTCGACGACCTCGACGGGCGCGTCGGCGCTGCCCAGGATGCGCGGGGTCGTCGCCGTCGCGGGGACCTCCGGAGCCGGTGCGGCGGCCGGGGATTGCGCCAGGGCCAGGGGCGCGCCGCCCAGCAGGCCGATGGCGCCGAGCAGCGCCACCGCTTGGCGGCGGTTGAACGGAAGGACGGTCATGGTCGTTTTCTCCTCGATGTCCACCAGTGAAGCTTGCGCTTATGGCTGCTTGTCGGTCTGTCGCGGCCACAGCCCGGAGATCAGCAGCAGCCCGACGCCGCCGGTGATCCCGATGTCGGCGACGTTGAAGGTCGGCCAGTGCCACCCGAAGGCATGGAGGTCGATGAAGTCGGTGACGGCGCCCTGGCGCAGGCGATCCACGACGTTGCCCACCGCACCGCCCGCGATCGCGCCGAAACTCGCCGCCTCCGCGCGGCTGTCCGAACGGGCCGCCCACACCACCAGAACCGCGACGACGAGCAGCGCGGCCCCGGAGAGCAGCCAGGGACCGTAGGCGCTGTCGTTCTCCAGAAGCCCGAAACTGACGCCGGTGTTGAAACCGAGCACCAGATTCAGGAAGGGCGCCACCTCGATCAGCCGCGGCGGTTCCAGGAGCTGCTCCAGTGCCGCCCATTTGGTGAGCTGGTCGAGGACCAGAACGATGGCGCCGGTGGCACCCGCCAGTCTCAGGCCGGCGGACGGAGCCGCCCATGTCGTCTTCATGATTCCTTCCTTCCAAAGGCCGGCTGCGACGCCGGGAGGTGTCGGCCCTTGCGGCGGAGCAGGCGCAGCGCGTTGAGCGTGACGATGATGGTGGCGCCGGTGTCCGCCAGGATGGCCAGCCACAGGTCGGTGATCCCGAACAGGGTCGTCACCAGGAAAACCGCCTTCAGGCCGAGGGCGAAGGCGACGTTCTGATGGATGTTTGTCAGGGTCGCCCGCGACAGGGTGACCAACTCGGCCACCCCCTCGACCCGGTTGCCCAGCAGGGCGGCGTCGGCGGTTTCCAGCGCGACGTCGGTGCCGCCGCCCATGGCGATGCCGACGTCGGCGGCGGCCAGGGCCGGACCGTCGTTGATGCCGTCGCCGATCATCGCGACCGTCCCCTGCCCCTTCAGGCCGGCGATCGCGCGCAGCTTGTCCTCCGGCAGCAGTTCGGCCTCGACCGCCAAGCCAAGCGTCCGGGCGACCGCCTGACCGGTGCGGCGGTTGTCGCCGGTCAGCATGACGCTGCGCACGCCCAGCCCGCGCAGGGCGGCGATGCCCCGGGCGGCGTCGGGCCGCGGCTCGTCGCGCAGCGCCAGGAGACCGATGGGCCGTCCGTCCGCCACGACCACGGCGACCGTCTTGCCCTCCTCCTCGAAGACGGCGACGGTGTCGGCGGGCAAGGCTCCGGCGCCGCCCCGTTCGACGGCGTGACGGGGGGAGCCGACCTCGATCAGGCGCCCGCCGACCACGGCCTGCACCGCCCGCCCCGGAACGGCCTTGCGGTCGCGCGCCGGGCGCAGCGGCACGCCGTCGGCCGCCGCGCGCTCCAGGATGGCGCGGGCCAGCGGGTGGGCCGAGCCGTTCTCGACGGTGGCGGCAAGGCCAAGCAGCGTGCGCTCGCTACCGTCGAGCGGCACGATGTCGGTGACGCGCGGCTGCCCCAGGGTCAGCGTGCCGGTCTTGTCGAAGGCGATGGTCCGCACCTTTCCGATCGCCTCCAGCGCGGCACCGCCCTTGATGAGCAGACCGCGCCGGGCGCCCGCCGCGATGCCGGAGGCGATGGCCGCCGGGGTGGAGAGGACCAGCGCGCAGGGACAACCGATCAGCAGCAGCGCCAGTCCGCGGTAGATCCAGCTGTGCCAGTCTCCGCCGAAGGCCAGCGGCGGCACCAGGACGGTCAGGACCGACACGGCGATGACGGCGGGTGTGTAGCGGGCGCTGAACCGCTCGATCCAGCGCGCGGTGGGGGACTTGGCGGCTTGCGCCTCCTCCACAAGCTGGACGATGCGGGCGATGGTGTTGTCCGACGCCTTGCGGGTGACGCGGACGCGCAGCACCCCGGTGGCGTTGATCCCGCCCGCGAAGACCGGGGAGCCCACGGCCTTGGCGACGGGCATGGACTCGCCGGTCACCGGGGATTCGTCGATGTCGGACTCGCCCTCCTCCACCACACCGTCGGCGGACACGCGGTCGCCGGGTCGGACGAGCACGAGCTGCCCGACCTCCAGCCGCTCCACCGGCACCGCGCGGGCGCTCTCCCCCTCGATCAGCAGCGCGGTTCGCGGGACCAGCGCCGACAGCGTCCGGATGCCCGACCGGGCGGTTCCGGCGGCGACACCCTCCAGCAACTCGCCGATGGCGAAGAGCAGGACGACCACCGCAGCCTCCTCCGCCTCGCCGATGGCGAGCGCGCCCAGGGTCGCCACCGACATCAGCATTTCGATGCTGAAGGGCGAACCGGAGCGGGCAAGCCGGACGGCGCGGCGCCCGAAGACGGCCAGCCCGAACAGGGCGGCGGGCAGCGGCGCGCGATCCGCCACGCCCGGCGCCAGCCAGGACAGCAGATAACCGCCCCCGACCAGCAGCGCGATCAGGATGGCGATGCGGCCCCGGCCGGTCTGCCACCAGCGGGGCTCCCGCCGGGCGACGGAATCGAACGCTTCGCCGCCGCCCTCGGCAATGTGGATCGCGTCGGCGGGCTCCACCCCGAAGCCGAGCCCGCGGATCGTCGCCTCGACCGTCGCGCGCGGCGTCGCCGCCTCGTCCAGCGTCAGCCGCAGAATTTGCGAATGGTGGTTGAGCCCAACGCCGGACGCCCCCGGCAGACGGCGCAACGCGGTTTCGATCTTGCCGACGCAGCTCGGGCAATCCATGCCCGCCACCTTGTAGCGCACGGCCTGCCCGGTGACTGCCGGGGCGGCCTCCATCGTCTCGTCCTGCATGTTCCACTCCGACCGGCGATATGAGGGGCCGCGGTGGGGAAGGACGCGCGGCTGCCTGTCGTGCGCCATCCTGGACCCTGGAGTCACTACAGGGTCAAGAGAGTTTTTTCTTGGTGGGGACAGCGCTGGGATCGTCCGCATGTTGACGGAGGGAGTCTTCCTCCGCCGTCACGGCGCCATGACGTCGGACGCTACCGTGGCGGTGGTTGCGATCGCTTCCTGCGGTTCAGCTCCTCGCGGAAGACCGTCGCCAGATCCTCGATCCGGTAGGGCTTGGACAACACCGGCAGGCCCTCCAGCCCGGCTTGGTTCTCGCTGTAGCCGGTGGTCAGAACCACCGCCAGGTCGGGCAGCAGGGCGCGCGCCGCCCGTGCCAAGGCGATGCCGTCGACGTCGCCCGGCATCACCACGTCGCTGAACAGCAGATCCGTCTCCTCCCCCGCCTGCAAGCGGCGCAAGGCCTCCTCCCCGTTGGCGGCCCGCGTGACCCGGTAGCCCAGATTCTCCAGCGCGGCCGTGATGACCGGAGCCACAACGGGATCGTCCTCGACCAGCAGGACGCGGGCGCCGCCGCCGTCCACCACGGACCGCCGCGTGGTCCTATCCTCCGCCTGAACCGCCTCGGCGCGCGGCAGCAGCAGGGCCACCGTGGTGCCCTTTCCCACGGTGCTCTCCACCGTGGCGGTCCCGCCCGACTGCCGGCAGAAGCCATAGACCTGGGCCAAACCGAGCCCGGTGCCCTGGCCCACCGCCTTGGTCGTGAAGAAGGGCTCGAACACGCGCCCAAGCGACTCCGGCGCGATGCCATGGCCGCTGTCCTGGACCCACACCCGCACAAAGTCCCCATGCAGGCCATGCTCGCCCGAGAGCGGGAGGTTGCCGGCGCCGATCACCACCCGTCCGGCCGCCGGAATGGCGTCGCGCGAATTGGTCGCGAGGTTCAGCACCGCCAGCTCGAACTGCACCGGGTCGGCCATGGCCGGCCACAATCCATCCTCCAGGTCGAATTCCAGCTGGATGTCGGCGCGCAGCGCGCGGTCCAGGAAAACGCGCATGCCGAGCAGCCTATCGCGCACGTCGAAGGCTTCCGGCTGCAGGCTCTGACGGCGCGAGAAGGCCATCAGCTGGCGGATCAGGCTGGCTCCACGGTCGACCGCCTGCCGGCCGGCGTAGAGGATCTTCCGGACCCCGGCGACCTCGCCGGCGCGCCGATCGATCAGGTGGAGGCAGCCTGACATCGCCTGCAGCAGATTGTTGAAATCGTGCGCCATGCCGCCGGTCAATTGTCCGACCGCTTCCATTTTCTGTGACTGGTGAAGCTGCTCCTCGACACGGCGCTGTTCGGTCACGTCGCGTCCCGTCGCCGAAAAGCCACCCTCCAGCGCCGCCACCGACCAGTCGATCAGCCGCTCGGCGCCGTCGGCGGCGCGCATCCGCACCTCGACGTTCGTGACGGTCTCGCCGATGCCCATCGTCGCGTGCACGCGCTGGAACATGCCGTGGTCGTCGGGATGGACAAAGTCGGTGAGGGGGACACGGGCCGTCATGCCCTCGGGATGGCCGAAGGCCCGGTTCCAGGCCGGGTTGGACAGCGTGACGCATCCCGTTCGATCGGTGATCACGATGAGATCGCGGGAGCTGTGCCACAGCTGGTCGCGTTCGGCGATGGCGGCATCGATGCGCTGCTCCAGCGTGTCGTTCAGCCGCCGCAGCGCCTGGGCGGCCTCGGCCTTGCTCATCGCGGCCCAAGTGCGGTCCGTCACCCCGCGGACGAAGGCGATCTCCTCCTCGCTCCACACGCGCGGCGAAGCGTGATGGAGGAAGAAGACGCCCGTCAGTCCGCCTTCCTCCATCAGCGGCACGTTCAGCAGGGCGCGGACGCCAAGCGCCAGAAAGGTGCCGCAATCACCGGCGGTGCGCGGGTCGACGGTGATGTCGGCGATGGCGACGACCTCTCCACGCTTCAGATCCTCGATGCAGGAGCCGTAATCGGCGAAGCGGTGGCGGCCGGCCGTGCTCACGACCTCCGGAGAGCGGCACCAGTCGCGCTCGACCGTGATCGCGGAACGGGAGGGGTCGGTGGTCCCATAGCCGGTGCGCAGCAACTCCATCGTCCGGCCGGCGATTTCGGCGGCGGCGGCGGCGATGCCAGCCGACTCGTCGAGCAGGCGCAGGCGGTCGCCGAGTTGGAGAAGAGCGGCCTGATAACGCTCGTTGATCTTGCGCCTGTGGATGTTCAACAGGACTCCGGGAAAGCGCAGGGGGCGACCGGCGTCGTCCTGGGTGACGTGACCGTTGGCCTCGATCCATCGATAGGCGCCGTCGAACTGGCGCACGCGGTATTCCGCGCTGTACGGCCCTCCATCGCGCAGCGCCCGGGCGATCAGCGCCTGGACCTGGGGTCCGTCGTCGGGATGGATCGACCGAACGACGTCGGCGAGCCGCAGGCCGCGCTCCATCGCCGCCGGGTCGAGGGAGAAGGTGCGGGCGAAGCGGGCGTCGCCGGTGAAACGATCCTCCACCAGATCCCACACCCAGGTGCCGAGGACCGCGTCGGCGTCGAGAGCGAGCCGGATGCGCTCGTCCGCCCGCCGCCTCGCTTCCTCCGCCCGTTTGCGTTCAGTGATGTCCATGACCTGGACATAGATGCCGTCGACGGCGCCATCGGCGGTGCGCCGCGGCAGATAGTGGATGTGGCAGTCCCGCCGCTCCCCGTCCCGGTTCGGGAGAAAGCCCTCATACTCGACCACCTCGCCGCCGAATGCGCGCTCCATCTGGGCGAAGCGGGCTTGATAGGCGGCCTCGCCGATCAGATCGCGCGCGTGCATGCCGACCAGACGCTCACGCGGCACGCCGAACCACGCCTCGTAGAAGCGGTTGGCGAAGCGATAGCGGTGGTCGGGACCGACGATGGCAACCAGAAGGGGCAGGGCGTCGGCGAGCAGGCGCAATTCGGTGGCCGCCGCGCTGGCCGCATCCTCGGCCAACCGCTGGCCGGTGCGGTCACGGAACACCTTCACATAGCCGATGTGCTCGCCCCGGGTGTTGAGAAGGGGCGTCATCTCTCCCTGCGCGAAGAAGCGGCCGCCCTTGCGCGTGTGCCACCGCTCATCAGTGGCGTGGCCGTGGGTGCGCGCCAAGGTCATTTCGCGTTCGGGCTGCCCGGCGGCCCGGTCCTCGGCGGTGAAGAACAGCGTGCCGGCGTCCTGGCCGAGCGCCTCCTCCGCGCTCCAGCCCAGACTGTGGGCCGCACCGGGATTCCAACCGGTGATGCGGCCCTCCAGATCGGTCGTGACGATGGCATGCTCGCTGGCGCTCTGCACGACGGCGAGCGCCTGATCCGCTTCGAATGGCGCGGGAACGCCGGGGGACAGCCCCAACCGCGCGCGCAGCATCGCGGCTTCGGCCTGCAAGCGCTCGATGTCCGCCTCGATGGCTCTCAGGGCTTCGATGCCCGCCGCCCGATCCGTCACGCACTCGCCCCTTATCATTCCATCGATGCACGGCACGGCTCCGGAGCATCCGGAACCGGCCGCGACGAGCCTGCCTCAACCAAACCAGCCAGAGAAAAAGTCGGCGCGGTTCATACCATGGAATCCCGGATGGGGAGAATGCCAGGCCTTGCTGGACACCGCCGCAGCGTCCATTTCGCAAGTGCGAGATGCTGAAGAACGCAAACAGCTAACGGGAGGGTGATGCTGATGTCTCGATCCGCGGTTTCCGGCCCAGAGCCGAGCGCCGTCAAGGCGCCGCCATCCCGCCGCCGCCAGGAAGGGCCCCGGATCGTGCTCGTCCTGGGCGGAGGCAACGCGCTCGGCGCCTATCACGCCGGAGCTTACGAACAGCTGCACAGCCGTGGCGTCCAGCCGGACTGGATCATCGGCGCCTCCATCGGCGCGATCACCGGAGCGATCCTGGCCGGGAATCCCCCCGAGCGGCGCCTCGAACGCCTTCGCCAGTTCTGGCGGGAGGCGACCCTCCACACCTCCGGGCTGCTGCCCCACAGCCATGCGAAGGCCCGGCAGGTCTACAACGGCGCCCATGCCGTCATGGCCACGCTCTTCGGACGGCCGAGCATCTTCCGGCACCGCTTCCCCGGCTTGTGGTCGGTGCTGCCCTGGGTGCCCAACGACGTGGCGCTCTACGATCAGTCGCCGTTGCGGGACACCCTTGAGCGCCTGATCGACTTCGACCTGCTCAACCGCGCCGAGGTCCGCTTTTCCGCTGGCTGCATCGACATCGAAACCGGAGACGAGGTTTACTTCGACAGCAGCCGGGACGAGATCCGGCCGGAACACATCATGGCGAGCGCCGCCATCACCCCGGCCTTTCCGCCGGTGGAGATCGGCGGCCGCCTGTTCTGCGATCCCGGCTACACCAACAATCTGCCGCTCGACCTGCCCTTCACGGAACCGCTCGACCGGGACATCCTCTGCTTCGCGGTCGAGCTTTTCAGCTTGCGCAGCGCCCGGCCGGCCTCGCTGGACGCCGTTCTGGAGCGCACCAACGACCTGCTGTTCGCCAGCCACGCCCGCCGGAGCGTGCAGGCGCTGCAGAGGGAGTTCGGCTTGCGCGAGAGGATCGAGCCGGAGGGAGCGACCGCCACGCTGATCCACATGGCCTATCAGGCGGCGAGCCACGAGCTTGCGGCCAAGGGATTCGACTTCTCACCATCGTCCATCGCGGACCGCTGGGCCGCTGGGCGGAGGGATATGGACAGTGGGTTGGCCCTGCTGGACGGCGCCAGGAAAGACACCCACCGCTTCCGGTACGCCGCGGTGGATTCAGAGGTGGCGCTCGCCGCTGCGGAAGGCGGTGCGGCGGAAGGCGGTGCGGCGGAAGGCGGTGCGGCGCCCTGACGCCGGATCGAGACGGCACCGCGCCGCAAGAGGACGCTCACCCCCAGCCTTGATCGTTCCAACGCCACGCAGCGGCACAGACCACTCGCCCGTCGACAATTGGGCGGTTCGATTTCGCACGCAAATGACCTTGCTAATGCCTGATGCATCAGGCATTGTGCGCGTCATCAACCTTTTGGGTCCGGCACAGAACCGTGACCCTGAAAAATGCGGATCGGAGGAGCGCCCCTATGAACGTCGATAAACTGTCCATCGTCCTGACGGTCGCCGTGGCGGCGCTGTTCGCCGCGGTCCCAGCCAAGGCGCAGACCGCGGAGCGCACCATGCGCCTCTCGGCCGCCGTCGCCCAGGACCATCCCTTTGCCGCCGGGGTTTCGGCGCTGACCGCCTGCGCGGCTGAGAAGTCCGGCGGGAAAATGAAGATCCAGAGCTTCTGGAACGCCGCGCTCGGCAGCGACATGCAGGCCGTGCAGCTCGTGCGCGGCGGCTCGCTGGACATGGTGGTGGCCTCCACCTCGCCGCTCGCCTCGCTGGTGCCGGCCATGGGCGTCTTCGACCTGCCCTTCCTGTTCGAGAACGAGAAGGAGGCCGACCGCATCCTCGACGGCGCCGTCGGCCAGCAACTGTCCGAAAAGCTCCAGGGCGTCGGGCTGGTCAATTTGGCCTATTGGGAGAACGGGTTCCGCAACCTCACCAACTCCCGCTGGCCTATCCAGAAATGGGAGGATCTGGGCGGCACCAAGATCCGCGTGATGCAGAATCCGGTGTTCATGGACACCTTCTCCACGCTGG
Organism: Azospirillum sp. UFLA03-27; assembly: GCF_059803775.1. Lineage (NCBI taxonomy): Bacteria > Pseudomonadati > Pseudomonadota > Alphaproteobacteria > Rhodospirillales > Azospirillaceae > Azospirillum > Azospirillum sp. UFLA03-27. The sequence goes on from NZ_JAUQTX010000089.1 coordinate 18,259, forward strand.
GCGCCAACGCCGTCCCGATGGCCTTCAGCGAGCTGTTCACGGCGCTGGAGACCCGCGCGGTCGATGGGCAGGAGAACCCCTACGCCAACATCGAGACCGGCAAGTTCTACGAGGCGCAGAAGTACCTGTCGGTCACCAACCACGCCTACACGCCGGCAGTGATCCTCTACTCCAAGAAGATCTGGGACGGCCTGTCGTCCGCCGAGCGGGACGTGCTCCAGTCCTGCGCCGCGGTGGCCCGCACCGAGGAGCGCCGGGTGAACCGCGAGCAGTCGGAAAAGTCGCTGGCCCGCCTGAAGGACCTCGGCATGCAGGTGAACGAGCTGTCCGCCGAGGAGCGCAAGCGCATGCTCCAGAAGGTGGCGCCGGTCTACGAGAAGCACGCCGCGACCATCGGCGCCGACACGATGACCCTGCTGCAGTCCGAACTCGGCCAGCTGCGCAAGGCCAACCCGTAACGCACGTCCTGTGCTCCGCGGGCGGGCCGCGAGTCCGCCCGTGGGACCGCGCGCCCGTCCGACGCCCGATCTCCCCGTGGGAACCCCGATGCTCATCAAAAAGATCGACACCTTCATCCTGAAGACTCCGCTGAACGCGAAGACTTTCTATTCCTCCCAGGCCGCTTTCCCGGAGCGCAACAGCCTGCTGGTTCGCATCACCACCGACGACGGTCTGGTCGGCTGGGGCGAAGGCGGGCAATACGGACCGGCGGAGCCGCCGGAAAGCTGCATCATCGACGTGCTGGCCCCCCGGCTGATCGGCCGAAGCGCCGACCAGCCGGTGCGGGTCTTCGAGGATCTCTATTCCTTCTGCCGCGACTTCGGCCAGAAGGGCACCTACATCGAGGCGCTGAGCGCCATCGACATCGCCCTGTGGGACCTGTGGGGCAAGTCGCTGAACCGGCCGGTGCACGCTCTGATGGGCGGCGCCTTCCGCGACAAGGTCGCAGCCTACGGCACCGGCTGCTACTACCCGGATTATTTCCGCGACACGCCGCGCATGATGGCGGCGCTGGCCGAGGAGGCGCAGCGCTACCGCGAGGCTGGGCTGCCGGCGATCAAGATCAAGATCGGCCTGCTGCCGATCGCCCAGGACATCGAGCGGGTGGCGCTGGTCCGCGACGTGCTGGGACCCGACACCCTGATCATGGTCGACGCCAACCACGCCTACAACACGGCGGGCGCCATCCGGATCGGGCGGGCGTTGGAACAATTCGACGTCCGCTGGTTCGAGGAGCCGGTGCCGCCGGAGGACCGCGAGGGCTACCGCCGCGTGCGCGATTCCATCGACGTGCCCATCGCGGGCGGCGAGTGCGAATACACCCGCTACGGCTTCCGCGAACTGCTGGCCGGGGGCTGCATCGACATCGCCCAGCCGGACCTCTGCTGCGCCGGCGGCTTCACCGAATGGCAGAAGATCCTGGCCCTGACCACCGCCCACGGCGTGATGACCGTCCCGCACATCTGGGGATCCGGCATCGCCCTGGCCGCGGCGCTCCAGGCGCTGGCGACGGCGCCGCTGGTTCCCTACACGGCGCTCGGCGTGCCGTTGCAGAACGAGCCGATGGTGGAATTCGACCGCACCCACAACCCGCTGCGCGACGACCTGCTGACCGACAACTTCACGCTGGCGGACGGGTGCCTCGCCGTGCCCGGCGGGCCGGGTTTGGGCGTGGAGGTCGATCCCGACCAGCTCGCCCGCTACACCGTGCGGTCGCGCAGCGCGTGACCGGGTTGGAGACGTCCCGCCGGAGATCCGTGATGTGGAACGGCACCCTCTTCTTCAGAATCCTCGACGGCATCCTGGTGGTGTGCATCGCCGCGATGCTGGTCATGGTGTTCGGCAACGTCGTGCTGCGCGCCGTCTTCAACAGCGGCATCGACGTGTCGGAGGAGCTTCCGCGCTTTCTGTTCGTGTGGATGACCTTCATCGGCGCCGTGATCGGCTTCCGTGAAGGGTCGCATTTCGGCGTGGACGCCCTGGTCCGCCTGCTGCCGCGCGCCGGCAAGAAGGTCTGCTGGGCGATCAATCAGGTCATCATGCTGGTCTGCTGCGCGGTCATCGTCCAGGGCACGCTGCTCCAGCACGATCTGAACGCGACGAACCACGCCCCGGTGACCGGCCTGTCGATGATCTGGGTCTTCGGCGTCACCTACCTGACCGGCGGGGTGATCGGGCTGATGTGCATCGTGAACCTGGTCCGGCTGGCGCTCGGCAAGGTCGGCGACGACGAGCTGATCCAGGTCGAGGAGGAGGGCATGGGCGAGGTGGACCCGAACCGGCTCAAAGGACCCGGCACATTGCCCGGCACCCTGTCCGGCCCGCTCGCAAGCCTGAACACGCTGAAGGAAACGGCGCCGTGACCATCTTCATCTTCGTCGGCAGCCTGCTGGGCGCGATGGCGCTGGGGCTGCCCGTCGCCTTCGCGCTGATCGTCTCCGGCCTCGCTTTGATGACCTTCATGGGGATGCTCGACCCTCAGATCGTCGTTCAGAGCATGTGGGACGGCGCCAACAGCTTCCCGCTGCTCGCCGTGCCCTTCTTCATGCTGGCCGGCGAGTTCATGAACGCCGGCGGCATGTCGCGGCGCATCATCGCCATGGCGATGGCCTGGGTCGGCCACCTGCGCGGCGGGCTGGGCTTCGTCGCGGTGTTCGCGGCGATCCTGATGGCCTCGCTGTCCGGCTCGGCGGTGGCGGACACGGCGGCCCTGGCGTCCATCCTGCTGCCGATGATGCGGCAGGCGGGCTACGACATCCACCGCTCCGGCGGGCTGATCGCGGCGGGCGGCATCATCGCGCCGGTGATCCCGCCGTCGATCGGCATGATCCTGTACGGCGTCGCCGGGCAGGTCTCCATCACCAAGCTGTTCCTGGCCGGCATCGTGCCAGGAATCATGATGGGCGTGGCGCTTCTGATCACCTGGTGGTGGCTGGCCCGCCGCGAGATCCTGACGACGCCGCCCAAGGTGCCGCTGCGCGAGCGGCTGCGGCTGACCGCCGACGCCTTCTGGGCGATGCTGCTTCCGGTGGTCATCATCGGCGGGCTGAAGACCGGTGTCTTCACGCCGACCGAGGCGGCGGTGGTCGCCGCAGTCTACGCCATGTTCGTCGGGCTGGTCATCTACCGCGAGCTGAAAATCGCCGACCTGTACGGGCTGATGCTGTCGGCGGCCAAGACGACGGCGGTGGTGATGTTCCTGGTGGCGGCGGCGGGCATCTCCGCCTGGCTGATCACCGCGTCCAACATCCCGGCCCAGCTCGCCGATCTGCTGGCCCCGGTGATGGACAACCGGCTTCTGCTGATGGTCGCGCTGATGGTCATCGTGCTGATCGTCGGCACCGCGCTGGACTTCGCGCCGACCATCCTGCTGATGGTCCCGGTGCTGATGCCGATCATCAAGCAGGCCGGCATCGACCCGGTCTATTTCGGTGTCCTCTTCATCATGAACAATGCGATCGGCCTCATCACCCCGCCGGTCGGCACGGTGCTGAATGTGGTCTGCGGCGTCGGGCGCATGTCGATGTCGAACCTGATGAAGGGCGTCGGCCCCTTCCTTCTGGCGCAGACCGCCGTGCTGTTCCTGTTGGTGCTGTTCCCGGAGTTGGTGATGGCGCCGCTCGCCTGGTTCACGGCACGGTGACGGCCCCCGATGCCGCAGCGACGTGAAGGCGGGTTTGAAGGCGGGGGAGGCGCGGTGTTAAAATGTCGGACCTGACGCGGCGCCTCCGTCTGCGGCGATTCACTGAGGAACGGTCTTCCATGCTCGACGGCAGCGGTCCCCTCGACACGGCCTCCATCGGCGAGCAGGTCACCGAGCGGCTGAGGAGCGAGATCATCTCCGGCCGGCTGGCGCCGGGGTCGCGGCTGATGCTGGACCAGTACAAGGCGCTGTGGAACATCAGCATCACGCCGCTGCGCGACGCCGCCAAGCGGCTGGAGGCGGACGGGCTGGTCCACATCTACCCGCGACGCGGCATCTTCGTGGCGGAGATCGACCGCAACGCCCTGATGGAGGTGTTCCAGCTCCGCATCGCCCTGGAGCCGCTGGTGACGGAGCTGGCCACCCCCCACGCTCCGGAGGCGGAGGTGGAGGCGATGACCGAAGCCTACATCGCCGCCGGCCGGCCCGGCCCGGAGGAGGAGCGGCAGGCCCGCCTGCAGGAGGTGGACGAGGTCATCCACGACTTCGTGCTCGCCCACTGCCCGAACCAGCGGCTGGCCCGCATCATGGCGACGCTGCGGGATTCGGTGGCTTGGTGCCGGAACGCGGTGATCGAGAAGGTGCCGAACGCCTTCGACCCCTCGCTGGAGGAGCACATCGCCATCTGCAAGGCGCTGCGCGCCAAGGACGCCGAGGCGGCGGCGACGGCGATGCGCGACCACCTGATCGCCACCCGCGACCGCACGTTGAAGGCCATGGAAGGTCGCTCATAGACGATAGCAGGGCCGCCGATCATTGCGAATGATACGCATTCTAACTATAATGCGCTGTCATGCACCGGCCATGGCGTGGCCAGACCGGTTGTCTGTGGAGGAACGGGGCTGGCCATGCCCGATCAGCATCGCACGAAGGCACCGGTTCCTGGCTTGGTGGCGCATGGTTGACGCCGCCAAGCCGACGCTCGACGCCGTTTTCATCGGACACCGTGGGGCTCTTGTCCGGCTGTTGTCCCGCATGGTCGGCAGCGCCGCCACCGCTGAGGATCTGGCACAGGAGGCCTATCTCAAGGTGCGGGCGGCGGAACGCGACCGGCCGGTGGAGTATCCGGCGCCCTTCCTGTTCCAGACGGCGCGCAATCTGGCCCTCGACCATTTGCGGCGGGAGCGCCGGAACGCCGTCGTCGTGACTCAGGACATCACCGCCGAAGGCATGGAGGCGGTCGCCGCCCCCCTGCCCTCCCCGGAAACCGAGGCCGGCGACCGCCAGCGGCTGGCCCGCATGGAGACCGCGTTGGCGGCTTTGAGCGAGCGGCAGCGCCGCATCCTTCTGCTGAACCGGATGGAGGGTTTGTCCCACTCGCAGATCGCCGAACGGCTCGACGTCTCGGTCAGCACGGTGCAGAAGGACCTGAAGACCGCCCTGCTCGCGTGCCTGGAGGTTTTTGCCCGGCTTGATCGTGAAGGCCGGCCCGATCGTGAAGGGTTGCGGGTTTCCGCCGGCTCGAACGTCTTACAAGGTGAAAGACCGTGACGGCACCACACGCGGGTCCCATGCCTGACGACACCGACCCCTCCCTGCCGCTGGAGCAGGCGCTCGACTGGTTCATCCGTCTGCAGGCGGAGGACGCGGACGAGAAGTGCCGCCAAGCCTGCGCCGCCTGGTGCGCCGCCGACCCCCGCAATGCCCGCGCCTTGGACCTGGCGCAGGCCATGTGGGCCTCGCCGCTCCTGACCGACGCGCTGGCGTCAACCGCAACTCCGGACGTCGCGCCGGAATCCCACGCACCGGCGTCCAAACCGCCGGAAACGGTTCGGTGGCCCACCGCCGGAGCGCCAGCCCGCGACCGAACGCGATCTGTCTCTTATACACATCTCCGAGCCCACGAGACTATAAC
>NZ_JAUQTX010000008.1:0-53732 GCF_059803775.1 Azospirillum sp. UFLA03-27
GCGTATAATCGTCGGCAGCGTCAGATGTGTATAAGAGACAGATCCTGTCGACACCGCTCGCCCGCCGCCGTGCCGAGGGTTTGGGCGTCGATCTCGGGACGGTGGCCGGCAGCGGCCCGCGTGGTCGCATCAAGGTCGCCGACGTCGAGGCGGCGGCCCAAACGCGGCCAGCGCTTCAACCAGCGCCTCAACCCGAGCTCCAGGCACCGAAGATCGACGCGCCCGTCGCGGAACGCTCGAAGCCCACCACCCTGCAGGCGACCGTCGCCCGTCGACTGACCGCCGCCAAGCGCGACGTGCCGCACTTCTACCTCGCCGCGGAGGCCGAGGTGACAGAGCTGGCCGCCCTGCGCGACCGGCTGAACGCCGACACCGAGTCCGGGCTTCCGCGGATTTCGATGACCCATCTGGTGCTGGCCGCGGTCGGCCGGGCGCTCGCCGCCATGCCGGAGATGGACCGGGTGTGGGACGACGAGCCTCCCGGCGGTGCGATCCTCGCCCTTGGCCGCGGCGACATCGGCATGGCGGTGGACACGCCACGCGGGCTGGTCGCCCCGGTGCTGCGCGGGGCGGCGACCCTGCCGCTCGACCGGCTGGCGGCGGAGGCCGCGTCGCTGACCCGCCGCGCCCGCGACGGACGCCTGACGGAGGAGGATTTCCAGGGCGGCGCCGTCACCGTGTCGAACGCCGGCATGCACAACGTCACCTACATGACCTCGATCATCAATCCCGGCCAGTCGAGCATCCTCGGCGTCGGCAGCGTCCGCTCCGTCTTCCGTCCCGATGCGGCGGGAACCCCGGTGCTGAAGCGCGAACTCGGCCTCGTCCTGTCGGCGGACCATCGGCTGTTCGACGGCGTGACCGCCCTGGCCTTCCTCAACCGCATCATCGCCGGGCTGGAGCGGCCGTTGCGCCTGCTTCGCGCCGCCTGACCCAAGGAACGATTCCCATGGACTTCCAGCTTTCCGAAGAACAGCGCCTGATGATCGAGACGGCGTCGCGCGTCGGCGCCGAGTTCGGTCCCGACTATTGGCGCGAACAGGACGCGAAGAAGAGCTTCCCGACCGAGGCCTGGGCCGGCATTTGCGAATCCGGCCTCGGCGGTGTCTCCCTGCCGGAGGAGTATGGCGGCTCCGGCCTCGGCATGCTCGACATGGCGCTGGTGGTGGAGGCGCTGTCGGCGGCGGGCGGCGGCGCGACGCTGGCCCAGCTCTTCATGATCAACCCGATCTTCGGCGGCGTGGCGCTGGCGAAGTTCGGCACCAAGGCGCAGAAGGACGCCATGCTGCCCGCGCTGATCCAGGGCAAGCTGAACTTCTGCATGGCGCTGACCGAGCCGAACGCCGGCTCCAACAGCCTGGAGATCCGCACCTTCGCCCACGCCGACGGCCAGGGCTGGCGGCTGAAGGGCCAGAAGATCTGGATCACCGGCGTGCCCGACGCGCAGAAGATGCTGGTGGTCGCCCGCACCACCCGGCTTGAGGAGGCGGGCCGACGCACCGCCGGCATCAGTCTGTTCCTGATCGACGTGGACCGCGAGGGCCTCAGCCACCAGCCGATCGAGAAGGTCGGCACCAACACGCTGGCTTCCAGCACCGTCTATTTCGACGACGTGCGGATCGAGCCGGACGAGCTGATCGGCACGCTCGACGGCGGCTGGCACCAGCTTCTCGACGTGCTCAACACCGAGCGGATCGTCACCACCGCCGGACTGGTCGGCGCCGGCAGCCTCGCCATTCGGCTGGCGGTGGACTACGCCAAGGACCGCAAGGTCTTCGGCGACAAGCCGGTGGCCGCCTACCAGGGCGTCCAGTTCCCACTCGCCCAGGCGCACGCCGAGCTGCAATGCGCCCGGCTGATGAATCTGAAGGCGGCGTCGCTGTGCGACACCGGCCTGCCCTACGGCAGCGAGGCCAACATCGCCAAGCTGATCGCGGCGCAGGCGGCGTCCCACGCCATCGAGCGGTCGATGCAGGCGATGGGCGGCATGGGCTATGCCAAGGAATACCATGTCGAGCGGCTGTGGCGCGACGCAAGGCTGTTCCGCTTCGCCCCGGTGTCGGAAGAGATGGTGTTGAACTTCATCGCCATGCACGATCTCGGCATGCCGAAATCCTACTGAGCGGAACCGGCGGGCAACGCCGGACGCACATCCCTAGGGAGGGGACACCCGTGGTCAATCTGAGCGCCTTCATCCGGTTCCACGCGCTGCGCACGCCGGACCGGCTGGCGTTGGTCTATGGCGACCAGCGCATCAGCTACGCCGACTTCCTCGACCGCATCGGGCGCATGGCCGCCTTCCTCCACCGGCGCGGCGTGCGCGAGGGCGACGTGGTGGCGGTGGTGATGAAGAACAGCGCCGCCTTCCTGGAGATCGCCTTCGCCGCCAGCCACCTCGGCGCGGTGTTCCTGCCGATCAACTACCGGCTGGCCGCCCCCGAGGTCGCCTTCATCACCGGCAACGCCGGGGCGATGCTGGTCTTCGCTGACACCGAGCTGGCCGCGGCTGTGAAGGACGACCCGCGCGCCGTTCTGGTCGACGCCGCGGCGCAGGCGGACGGACGGGCGCTGGCCGGGACCGAGGGACCGGTGCCGCCGATGCGGGTGCGCGGCTCGCAGGATCTGTTCCGGCTGATGTACACGTCGGGCACCACCGACCACCCCAAGGGGGTCATGCATTCCTACGAAAACTTCTATTGGAAATGCATGGACCATGTGACGGCGCTGGGGCTGACGGCGGAGGACCGGCTGCTGGCGGTCGGGCCGCTGTACCATGTCGGCGCCTTCGACCTGCCGGGCCTCGCGGTGCTGTGGCTGGGCGGAACGATCTGCGTCCTGCGCGACTTCGACCCGGACACCGCCCTCGCCGCCATCGAGCGCGAGCAACTGACCGGCGCCTGGTTCGCCCCGGTGATGGTCGGGCGCATCCTGTCCCATCCGGAGCGCGGGCGCTACGACGTCTCCAGCCTGAAATGGGCGATCGGCGGCGGCGAGCGCACGCCGGAGCAGCGCATCCGCGACTTCACCGGCCTGTTCGCCAACGCCCGCTACATCGACGGTTACGGCCTGACGGAGAGCTGTTCGGGCGACACGCTGATGGAGGCCGGACGCGAGATCGAGAAGATCGGCTCGACGGGACGGGCCCTCGCCCATGTGGAGATCGACATCCGCGACGATGCCGGCACCTCCCTGCCCGCCGGGGAAATCGGCGAGATCTGCCTGCGCGGACCGAAGGTCACCAAGGGCTATTGGAAAGACCCGGAGAAGACGGCGCGCAGCTTCTACGGCGACTGGTTCCGCACTGGCGACGTCGGCTATCTCGACGCCGACGGCTTCCTGTTCCTGACCGACCGCAAGAAGGACATGATCATCAGCGGCGGCGAGAACATCGCCTCCTCGGAGATCGAACGCGTCGTCTTCCTGCTGCCCCAGGTCGTCGAGGTCGCCGTCATCGCCGTCCCCGACGAGCGCTGGGGCGAGGTCCCGGCGGCGGTCGTGGTGCTGAAGGAGGGCGAGAGCCTCGACGCCGAGACGCTGGAGCAGCACTGCCGCCGGCACCTCGCCGGTTTCAAGATCCCCAAGCGCCTGCTGCTGCGCGAGGCGCTGCCGCGCAACCCGTCCGGCAAGGTGCTGAAGCGCGTGCTGCGCGACGAACTGGCCCCCGCCCATTCGGAGAACACACCATGACCGCTCCCGACACCCTGGCGGCGGCCATCGCCCGCTTCGTCGCCGGCCTGACCCTGGACAACCTGCCGCCCGACGTGGTGGAGAAGGCGCGGGTCTGCCTGCTGAACGGTTACGGCATCGCGCTCGGCGGCCACGACACCCCCTACGCTCCGGTGGCGCGGGCGGCGGCGCTGGCCATGCATGGCGAACGATCCGACGGCGCCAGCATGCTGGGCGACAACACGTCTGGTAGGAACCGGAGGACCAGCGTTCCCGGCGCCGCGCTCGCCGGCTCCGCCCTGTTCCACGGCCGGGCGCAGGAGGACACCTGCGGCGCCGCCCACATCGGCGCGGTGCTGATCCCGCTGCTGACCGCGCTGGTCGAGGCCGGGGACGGCCCGGTGGAACGGCTGCTGCCGGCCCTGGTCGCCGGCTACGAGGCGGGCGGGCTGCTGGAGAACGCCTTCTCGCCTCTGACCACGCCCGGCGGCCTGCGCGCCTCGCCGCTCTACGGCACCTTGGCCGCCGCCGCCGGGGCAGCGTACCTGCTCGGCCTACCGGAGGAGCGCATCGCGGCGGCGCTCGCCAACGCCGCCTCCTTCACCGGCGGCATCCTGCAATCCTTCGACGACGGCACCGACGAGTGGCGCTATCAGGTGGGCGTCGCCGCGGTGAACGGGTTGACGGCGGCGCGGCTGGCGGCGGCTGGCTCGGTCTCCGCCCCTCGCGCCTTCGAGGGACGCACCGGCTTCGTCCGCGCCTTCGCCCGCACCGGCTGCGATCCGGTGGAGCTGGCGGCGCGGCTGGGTCGCGACTGGTCGATCCACCGCGTCACCTTCAAGCCCTACCCGGTCTGCGCCTTCAACCAGACCCCGGTCACCGCGGCGCTCGCCCTGCGCGAGGAGGTGGCGGGCCGGGCCATCCGGTCGGTGACCGTGCGCATGAACCCGTTCGAGACCGGCTACGCGGGCATGGATTCGAAGGGACCCTTCGCCAGCATCTCCGGCACGCTGATGAGCATTCCCTTCTGCATCGCGCTGACGCTGCTGCGCGGCGTGCCGACCATGGAGACGATGACCCGCTACGACGACGGCGCAGTCAACGCCCTGGTCGCACGGGTCGATCTCGTCCCCGACGAGGGTGTGCGGCGGCTGTGCTGCGCCATCGAGGTGGTGTTGGAGGACGGCACGGCGCTGACCCGCCGCCAGGACATGACGACCGACGACTTCTCCCTGCCCTGGGACGCGGTGAGCGGGCTGGTCCGCCGCATCGGCGATGAAACCGGGGTGCCGGCCGACGCCTACGACCGGATCGAGCGCTTCGCCCGCGCCCTGCCCGGGGCGGCGATCGACGACGTGCTGGAGGCGTTCGGGCGGCTACCCGATCACCCGCATCAGGCGCTGGTTTCTCTCGTCAAAGGCGTGAGGAACGGCTAAATCCGGGACGGAGAGGGAGATTGCAGGCGATGGTGGCGATGGGGCGAACGGCGGGAAAGAAGACGCGGGTGCAGCGGTCGGAAGAGGTCCGCGACGCCCTGTTCCAGGCCGCCGCCGAGGTGGTGGGGGAATATGGCTACATCGACGCCTCGATCACCCGCATCACCCAGCGGGCGAACCTGGCGCAGGGCACCTTCTACAACTACTTCTCCTCGCGGCAGGAAATCTTCGACGAGCTGCTTCCGGTGCTGGGCGCCAAGATGCTGGCCCACATCCGCCAGCAGGCCAGCGGCGCCAGGACCTTTCTGGAGAAGGAGGAACAGTCGTTCCGGGCCTTCTTCTCCTTCCTCAAGCGCATGCCCTATTTCCTGCGCATCCTCAACGAGGCGGAGATTTTCGCACCCAAGGCCCACCGCCAGCACTTCCACAACATCACCGGCGGCTACATGCGCTTCCTGCGCAGCGCCCGCAAGAACGGCGAGATCGCCAACCTTGGCGACGAGGCGCTGGAGCCGCTGGTCTACATGCTGATCGCCACGCGGGGCTATCTCGCCTTGCGCTACACCGACGAGGACGGCGTCGTCAATCTGCCGGAAGAGGCCGTTCAGATGTACCTTCAACTGCTCTCCAAGGGCCTTCTGACCAAGGAACCGAATGCGCCGTCGTAAAGACCGCACCGCAGCGGCCGTGGGCCGGCCGGCCTTACGCGCTCCTGTTCAGTGACGACAGGAACTCGTCCTCCCACTGCCGCCCCGCCTCCAACTCGCTGAACAGCCATTCGCGGAACAGCCGGATCTTCGGAAGGTTGGCGGTCGATTTCAGCGTGACGAAGCCATGCCCCTGTGCCCGCAGCCCGCGGGTCGGGAAGGGGATGATGAGCCGCCCCGACAGCAGTTCCTGCCGGGCCAGCAGCAGGCTGTCCAGGCACACGCCCATGCCGTTCGCCGCGGCGTTGATCGCCATGAAGGAGCGGTCGAAGCGCAGGCCGCGCTCCATGTCCAGCTCGACGCCGCGGTGTCGGTTCGCCCAGTCGCGCCAGCCGACGATGTTGATTTCCGAATGGATCAGGATGTGCCGGCTGATGTCCGACGGCTTGCGGATCGGGTTCAGCCCGTTTGCGAGCGCCGGGGAGCACATCGGCACGATGACATCGTCGGGAAACAGCTCCAGCACGCAGCCGGCCGGCGGCGGGCCGGGGTTGTAGCGGATGTCCACATCCACCGCCCCCGTCGTCAGGTCGATGGGTGAGACCGACGCGCGCAGGCGGATGTCGATGGCGGGATGGATCTCCTTCACCCGCCCCAGACGCGGCATCAGCCACTGCGCGGCGAAGCTGGGCATCGAGCGCACGGTCAGGATCGTCGTGCCGCTGCCCGTCGTCGTGACGTTGCGGGTCGCCGTGTCGATCCGGGCGAAGGCGGCGATAATCTCCGCGGCATAGGCCCGCCCGTCATCGGTCAGCGCGACCGACCGGTGCACGCGGTGGAACAGCCGCAGGCCGAGCTGCTCCTCCAGAATCTTCACCTGATGGCTGATCGCCGAGGGCGTCAGGCCGAGATCCTCCGCCGCCGTTGCGAAGGAACCGAGCCGCGCCGCCGCCTCAAAGGCTTGCAAAGCCTTGATGGAAATCCGTTTCCGCATCGCACCATATCAATGAATTCATTTCAGCATTCAGCAATCTTATTCGTTTGTCGAATTCATCTCAAGACCATAGGATTGTTGCAACGATCGGAGGCACGAACCATCAGCCCTCCGTACCGAAAAATCATCAAAACCGAGCGAAAACGACGCTCCGCCGCGGCACCCCCAGGGCCGCCACGCCCACGGCCGTCACACCCACGGCCGCCATGGCGGAGCCAGCTTCGAACAAAGGGAGCGAGCATGTTGCTGTCCAACAAGGTGTGCGTGATCACCGGAGCGGCGTCCCAGCGCGGCATCGGCCGGGCCACGGCGCGGCTGTTCGCCCTGCACGGCGGGCGGGCGATCATCCTGGACCTCGATGGCGGTCAGGCCGCCGAAGCCGCCGCCGAGCTGGGCGAGGCGCACCGCGGCATCGCCTGCGACGTGACCGACAAGGCCGCCTGCGTCAACGCCGCTGCCCGCGTGGTCGAGGAGTTCGGCCGCATCGACGTGCTGGTCAACAACGCCGGCATCACCCAGCCGCTGAAGTTCATGGACATCGAGCCGAAGAACTACGAGGCGGTGACCGACGTCAGCCTGCGCGGCACGCTCTACATGAGCCAGGCGGTCGTCCCGCACATGCGCGCCCAGAAGTCCGGCTCCATCGTCTGCATCTCCTCGGTGTCGGCGCAGCGCGGCGGCGGCATCTTCGGCGGCCCGCACTACAGCGCCGCCAAGGCCGGCGTCCTCGGCCTCGCCAAGGCGATGGCGCGGGAACTAGGCCCGGACAACGTCCGCGTGAATTCCGTCACCCCCGGCCTGATCCAGACCGACATCACCGGCGGCAAGCTGACGCCCGAGCTGCGGGCGGAGATCCTCAAGGGCATTCCGCTGAACCGCCTGGGCGACGCCGAGGACGTGGCGCGCTCCTGCCTCTTCCTGGCGTCGGAGCTGTCGTCCTACGTCACGGGCGCCACGCTCGACGTCAACGGCGGCATGCTGATCCACTGACCCTGAAACGCTGGAGACGACTCCCGTGGACACCACCCAACTGGGCCACAACGTTCCCCTGACCGAACGCGCCTACCGCATCCGCCGCAACGCCGTGCTGATGGGCGAGGTGCAGGGCCAGGGCTACATCGGGCAGGCCCTCGATATCGCCGACGTGCTGGCCGTGTCCTATTTCCACGCCATGCGCTACCGGCCGGAGGACCCGCAATGGGAAGGCCGCGACCGCTTCCTGCTGTCCAACGGCCACTACGCCATCGCGCTCTACGCCGCCCTGATCGAGGCCGGCATCGTCCCGGCCGAGGAGCTGGAGACCTACGGCAGCGACGACAGCCGCCTTCCGATGTCGGGCATGGCCGCCTACACGCCGGGCATGGAGATGTCGGGCGGCTCGCTCGGCCTCGGCCTCAGCATCGCGGTCGGCATCGCTCTCGGCCTGAAGCGCAAGGCGTCGGACAACCGCGTCTACACGCTCTTCTCCGACGGCGAGCTGGACGAGGGCTCGGTCTGGGAAGCCATCATGTCGGCGGCCCATTACAAGCTCGACAACCTGATCGGCATCGTCGACGTCAACAATCAGCAGGCCGACGGCCCCTCCACCCAGGTGATGGCCTTCGAGCCGCTGGTCGACAAGCTGGAGGCCTTCGGCTGGTTCGTCCAGCGGGTGGACGGCAACGACATGGACGCCGTGGTCGCCGCCTTCGACGCCGCCCGCGACCATCCGGAGCCCAAGCCCCGCATGATCGTCTGCGACACCAGGATGGGCAAGGGCGTGCCCTTCCTCGAAGCCCGCGAAAAGAATCACTTCATCCGCGTGGACGCGCACGAGTGGAAGCTCGCCCTCGACGCGCTGGACGCCGGGAGGACCGCATGAGCACCGCCGCCACCACCACCGCCCCGGCCGCCGCCAAGCCGCACCTGAAGACCTCCGCCATGATCGCCTCGATCGCGGGCGAAGGGCAGCGCACCAAGCCCGCCCCCTTCGGCCACGCGCTGGTCGAGCTGGCCAAGGCGCGTCCGGAGATCGTCGGCCTCACCGCCGATCTGGCGAAGTACACCGACCTGCACATCTTCGCCCAGGCCAACCCGGACCGTTTCTACCAGATGGGCATGGCCGAGCAGCTGCTGATGGGCGCCGCCTCCGGTCTGGCGCACGAGGGCTTCATGCCCTTCGTCACCACCTACGCGGTCTTCGCCTCGCGCCGGGCCTACGACTTCGTGCACCAGACGATCGCGGAGGAGAACCGCAACGTCAAGATCGCCTGCGCCCTACCGGGCCTGACCTCGGGCTACGGCCCCAGCCATCAGGCGGCGGAGGATCTGGCCCTGATGCGCGCCATGCCGAACATGGTGGTCATCGACCCCTGCGACGCCCTTGAGATCGAGCAGGCGGTACCCGCCATGGCCGCCCACCAGGGGCCGATCTACATGCGCCTGCTGCGCGGCAACGTCCCGCTGGTGCTCGACGAGTACGATTACACATTCGAACTCGGCAAGGCGAAGCGGCTGCGCGACGGCGCCGACGTGCTGGTCATCTCCTCCGGCATCATGACGATGCGGGCGCTGGAGGTGGCGAAGGCCCTGGAGGCCGACAAGGTCGACGTCGCCGTGCTGCACGTCCCGACCATCAAGCCGCTCGACACCGAGACCATCCTGACCGAGGCCGGGCGCAGCGGGCGCATGGTCGTCGTCGCCGAGAACCACACCGTCATCGGCGGTCTGGGCGAGGCGGTGGCCGGCACGCTGCTGCGCGCCGGGGTCGTTCCCAGCGCCTTCCGCCAGATCGGCCTGCCCGACGAATTCCTGAAGGCCGGCGCTCTGCCGACGCTGCACGACCTCTACGGCATTTCCACCGACGCCATGGTAACCAGCATCAAGGGGTGGCTGTAAGCCGCCCCCCACCCCCGTCGCTCACCCCCGGCTGTCGCAGAAGCGAGGACACCCTAAGAACCGCGCCGCGCCCGTTCCCGATACGCTGAACGACAAAAGACCACAGGAGAGGAAACAATGGACAAGAAGCCGCCCCAAACCCCCGCTCACTCGACCCTGGGCCTTCTTCGCCCGAGCCGCCGCGCCGTTCTGGCCGCCGCCGCCGCCGTGCCGCTGGTGACCATCCTGAAGCGCCCGGCCAACGCCGCCGAGTTCCAGTTCAAATACGCCACCGGCCAGGACCCGACCCACCCGGTCAACATCCGCGCGCAGGAGGCCATCGACCGCATCCGCGAGGCGACGTCCGGCCGGCTCGACATCAAGCTGTTCCCCGCCAACCAGCTCGGCAGCGACACCGACCTGCTGGGGCAGGTGCGCAACGGCGGTGTGGAGATCTTCAACCTCTCCTCGCTGATCCTCGCCACCTTCGTCCCGCTGTCCGGCATCACCAGCATGGGCTTCGCCTTCAAGGACTACGACGCGGTCTGGCAGGCGATGGACGGCGACCTGGGCAAGCATGTCCGGGCGGAGATCGCCAAGACCCCGATCATGACGCTCAGCAAGATCTGGGACAACGGCTTCCGCCACGTCACCTCCTCCACCCGCGTCATCAAGACGCCGGAGGACATCAAGGGATTCAAGATGCGGGTGCCGCCGGCGCCGGCCCTGACCTCGCTGTTCAAGGCCATCGACGCCGCCCCGGCGCCGATCAACTTCAACGAGCTCTACTCCGCCCTTCAGACCACCGTGGTCGAGGGTCAGGAGAACCCGCTGGCGATCATCGCCACCGCCCGCCTGTACGAGGTGCAGAAGTCCTGCAGTCTGACCGGCCATGTCTGGGACGGCTATTGGGTGCTCGGCAACAAGCGCGCCTTCGCCCGCCTGCCCGCCGACATTCAGGCCATCGTCACCCGCGAACTGGACCGTTCGGCGGACGACCAGCGGGCCGACATCGCGGCACTCACCGAATCGCTGCAGAAGGACCTGTCCGCCAAGGGACTGACCTTCCACACCATCGACCGCGAACCGTTCCGCAAGGTGCTCGCCGGGACGAACTTCTACGCTGAGTGGAAAGGGAAGTACGGGGCCACCGCCTGGGATCTGCTTGAGAAGGTGACCGGCAAGCTGGGCTGACGCGGTCCGCCGACGCGGCCGGCCTCCTGGTTCCTCAAAGGTCCTGCGGGGCCGGCCGCTTCCCCATCACCGATCGTCCCCACCACCGATCGTTCATGCGAAGGGCTGGTTACCATGAACACTCCCGTCAACACGGCGGACGCCGCCGTTCACGGCGCCGGGCGGCCATCGGGCGCCGGCACCGGCTGGCTTGACCGGCTGGACCGCGGCATCGGGCTGCTGGTCGAGGCACCGGCGGCACTGCTGGTGCTCGCCGAGGTCGGCGTCCTGCTGGTCGGCGTCATCTGGCGCTATCTCCTGCACAGCCCGATCATCTGGTCGGACGAGCTGGCCTCCATCCTGTTCCTCTGGCTCGCCATGTTCGGCTCGGTCGTGGCGCTGCGCCGGGGCGAGCACATGCGGATGACCGCGATCGTCGGCATGCTCCAGCCCCGCACCCAGGCGTTCCTCGACGTGGTGGCGATCACCGCGGCGCTGGCCTTCCTGCTGCTGATGGCCGAGCCGGCCTACGAGTTCGCGGTGGAGGAGGTGTGGGTCACCACGCCGGCGCTGGACATTCCCAACTCCTGGCGGGCGAGCGCGCTGCCGGTGGGCTTCGTCCTGATGATCGCGGTGGCGCTGCTTCGGCTGGCGCGGCTGGGCCGCCCGTCCGACGTGCTGCGGGCGGTGGTGGCGGTCACGGCGGTGGTCGGCGTCATGGCGCTGGCGGCGCCGCTGTTCGCGGGGCTCGGCAACTACAACCTGCTGCTCTTCTTCGTGGTGGGCGTCGGCGCGATGGTGTTCCTTGGCCTGCCCATCGCCTTCGCCTTCGGTCTGGCGACCTTCGGCTATCTGGCGCTCGCCACCTCGACCCCGGCCATCGTCATGGTGGGCCGCATGGACGAGGGGATGAGCCACCTGATCCTGCTGTCGGTGCCGCTGTTCGTCTTCCTCGGGCAGCTCATCGAGATGACCGGCATGGCCCGCGCCATGGTCGGCTTCCTGGCCAGCCTGCTTGGCCATGTGCGCGGCGGCCTGTCCTACGTGCTGATCGGCGCCATGTACCTCGTCTCGGGCATTTCCGGGTCGAAGGCGGCGGACATGGCGGCGGTCGCCCCGGTGCTGTTCCCCGAGATGAAGGCGCGCGGCGCCAAGCCCGGCGACCTCGTCGCCCTGCTGTCGGCCACCGGCGCCCAGACCGAGACCATCCCGCCGTCGCTGGTCCTCATCACCATCGGCTCGGTCACCGGCGTGTCCATCGCCGCCCTGTTCACCGGCGGCCTGCTGCCGGGCATCGTGCTGGGCGCCGCTCTGGCGGCGCTGGTCTGGTGGCGCTACCGCCACGAGGATCTGTCCCACGTCCGCCGCGCCAGCAAGGCAGAGGTCGGCAAGGCCTTCCTGATCGCGCTGCCGGCCATCGCGCTGCCCTTCATCATCCGCGCCGCGGTGATCGAGGGTGTCGCGACCGCGACCGAAGTGTCGACCATCGGCATCGTCTACGCGGTGGTCGCCGGCCTGCTGATCTATCGCCAGTTCGACTGG
The DNA here is from genome assembly GCF_059803775.1 of Azospirillum sp. UFLA03-27. Lineage (NCBI taxonomy): Bacteria > Pseudomonadati > Pseudomonadota > Alphaproteobacteria > Rhodospirillales > Azospirillaceae > Azospirillum > Azospirillum sp. UFLA03-27. The sequence continues at coordinate 12,315 of NZ_JAUQTX010000008.1, forward strand.
CGCCGCATCTACCCGATGCTGGTCGAGACGGCGTCGCTGTCCGGAGCGATCCTGCTGATCATCGGTGCCGCCACCGGCATGGCCTGGGCGCTGACCCAGTCCGGCTTCTCCAGCTCGCTGGCCGAGGCGATGCGGGCCCTGCCGGGCGGGGTGCCGGTCTTCATCGTGGTGTCGATCATCGCCTTCATCATCCTGGGCAGCGTGCTGGAGGGCATCCCCGCCATCGTGCTGTTCGGCCCGCTGCTGTTCCCCATCGCCCGCCAGTTGGGGGTGCATGAGGTGCATTACGCGATGATCGTAATCCTGGCCATGGGCATCGGCCTGTTCGCCCCGCCCTTCGGCGTCGGCTACTACGCGGCCTGCGCCATCAGCCGGATCAACCCCGACGAAGGCATGAAGCCGATCATCGGCTACCTCGTGGCGCTGACCATCGGCCTGATCGTCGTCGCGGCGGTGCCCTGGATCTCCATCGGTTTCCTCTGATCCGCCTTCCGGCCCGGCCCCCCGATTTCCCGACGGGTGGATCGGGCCTTCCTCTCCTTCTTCCGTTCAGGAAAGTGATACGGCCATGACGACGGTGGGCTTTATCGGCCTCGGTTCCATGGGCATGCCGATGGCGTGCAACCTGCTGGCACGCGGTTTCGCGCTGCGCGGCTTCGACGTGCGGCGCGAGAGCGTCGCCGTTCTGGAGGCCCGCGGCGGGCGGGGGGCGGACAGCGCCGCCGCCGCCGCCGAAGGGGCCGACGCGCTGGTCCTGATGGTGGTCAACGCCGCCCAGGCCGAGTCCGTCCTGTTCGCCCAGGGCGCGTTGGACCGCCTGCCGGAGGGCGCCACGGTGATCCTGATGGCGACCTGTCCGCCGGACGCCGTCGCCGCGCTCGCCGCGCGGGTCGAGGCGGCGGGGCGGCGCTTCGTGGACGCCCCGGTGTCGGGCGGCACGGTCGGGGCGGTGGCCGGAACGCTCTCCATCATGGCGGCGGCCCCGACCGCGGTGGTGGAGCGGGTGCGCCCGGTCCTGGCGGCGATGGGCGACAAGGTCTTCCACGTCGGCGAGGCGCCGGGGCAAGGCGCCACGGTGAAGACGGTCAACCAGCTGCTGTGCGGCGTCCACATCGCCGTGGTGGCGGAAGCCTTCTCGCTGGCCGCCAAGGCCGGCGTCGATCTGGCGGTCCTGCTGGAGATCATGAGCGGCTCCGCCGCGTCGAGCTGGATGCTGAAGGACCGCGGCCCGCGCATGCTGGAGGCCGAGCCGGGCATCACCAGCGCCGTGGACATTTTCGTCAAGGATCTCGGCATCGTCCTGGAGGCCGGTCGCGGCGCCAAGGCCGCCTTGCCGCTGGCCGCCGTCGCCCACCAGATGTTCCTCTCGGCCTCCGGGCGCGGCGAAGGCGCGATGGACGACAGCCAGGTGATCCGCAGCTATCACCTTCTGAACGGCGTCCCGCCAGGGTGAGGCGGGAGCGTCGTCAAGGAAACGACGGCGCTCCATCGGTCATGACGGTCTTCGCTCCGGATGCCGGCGGCTCACGCTGAACCGTCGTCATCCGGGGCGCATCAGGTCGCCGGGCTTCGCCCGGCGTTTTTTCTTTCGGCACGACGACGGCAGGGTTCGATGATGAAGGCCCCCGGTGCGCCTCGCCGTCGAGGGAACCGGGAAAGGAAAAAGAAATCCACGAACCTTGATGACAACGTTGTCATTTACGCCTGACAGCGCTATGATAACGTTGTCATCGGGCGTTATCGCCTCGCCCTCATCCGGCCGATCAGGATTGCCCCCTCATGAGCGTGTTTCTCGATGCCCTGCTCGACAGCAGTTTGGACGACAGCATCCGGGGGGTGCCACCTGGGACGGCGCCGCTGCGGCTGCGTGATGTCGGCGCCCGGGGCTGGCGCCCGGCCGCGGGCGACATGGCGCTTCCGGTGCTGACGCTCGACGAGGACGCCTTCGCCGCCAACCGCGATCTGATCTTCGCCTATGCGCGCCGCCACGGCGTGGCGCTGGCGCCCCATGCCAAGACGCCGATGGCCCCGCAGATCGCCTCCGCCCTGGTGGAGGCCGGCGCCTGGGGCGCCACCGTCGCCAACCTGCAGCAGGCGGCCGTTCTGCTGCGCGCCGGCGTGACCCGGCTGATCCTCGCCAACGAGATCGGCGGCCGGGCCAGCGGCGAGCGGCTGGGCGCGCTGCTCGCCGCACATCCCGACGCCGACCTGCGCGCCTTCGCCGACTCCCCCGCCGCGGTCGAGACGCTCGCCGCCGCGGCGCGCGCCGCCGGCCGCCCCCCCGAACGTCCGCTGCCCGTCCTGGTCGAGGTCGGCGCCGGCCGCGCCGGCGCCCGCGACCGGGCGGCGGTGGACGCGATCCTCGCCGCGGTCGTCCGCCATTCCGGCCTGCTGGTTCTCGACGGCGTCGCCACCTACGAAGGGGCGGTCGCCACCGCCGATCCAGCCGAGACCGCCGCCAACATCGCTGCCCTGATGCGGCGCACGGCGGAGGCCTTCGCGCTGGTGCGCGCGCTGGCCCCGGAGCGGCCTTTGCTGCTCACCGCGGGCGGTTCCGCCTTCTTCGACATGGTGGTGACCGGCCTGGCGCCGGTCGCCGCGACGGACGGCAACGCCACGCTGGTGCTGCGCAGCGGCGCCATCTTCTTCCATGACCACGGCGTCTACGAACGCGCGCTCGGCGCGCTCGACGCCCGGCAAGGCTTCGCCTGCGGCGGCGCCACGGCAGCCGATTTCCGCCCGGCCCTGCGCCTGTGGGCGGAGGTTCTGACCCGGCCGGAACCGGAACTGGCCATCTGCGGCTTCGGCATGCGCGACGCCTCCTTCGACCAGGACCTGCCCCGCCCCCTGCTGGTCCACCGCGACGGCAGTGCGCTCTCCGCGGACGGCTTGCGGGTGACCCGGCTGAACGACCAGCACGCCTTCGTCGCCGTGCCGGCGGGCCATGACCTTGCCGTCGGCGACATCGTCGAGTTCGGGATCTCGCACCCCTGCACCTGCATCGACCGCTGGCGGGTGCTGTTCGGCCTCGGCGCCGACGGGCGGGTCCGCAGCGCCTACCGCACTTTCTTCGGCTGATCCAAGGCGGCCAGACACGCCATGCAGACATTGAATTTCCAACAGCTCCTGCGCTACCAGGACCAGCTGATCGACGGCACGCTGCACACGCTGCTGCTGACCCTGGTCGCGGCGGTGATCGGCACCGCCATCGGCGTCGCCGGGGCGGCGGCGGTGCGCAGCGGGCCGCGCCCGGTGCGCTGGGCGATCCGCGGCTATGTCGAGCTGATCCGCAACACGCCGTCGCTGATCCAGCTGTTCGTGGTCTTCTTCGTGCTGCCGGGCTTCGGCTTGCGGATGGGAGCCTTCGAGGCGGCGGCGATCGCGCTCGGCCTCTATTTCGGCGCCTACTGCACCGAGATCGTCCGTGCCGGGCTCGACGCCATACCCGGCAGCCAGGTCGAGGCCGGCCAGTGCCTGGGGCTGACCCGCTGGCAGGTGTTCCGCCATGTCGTGCTGCCGCCGGCCCTGCGCAGCGTCTACCCCGCCTTCACCAGCCAGTTCGTCCTGCTGCTGCTCGGCACCTCGCTGGCCTCGCAGATCTCGGCGGAGGAGCTGTTCCACACCGGCGGCTTTATCGAGACGCGCACTTACCGCAGCTTCGAGGTCTATGCCGTGATCTGCGGCATCTACTTCGCCCTGGTGATGAGCTTCAAACTGCTGTTCGCCGCGGTGGGGCGCCTCGCCTTCCGCTGGCCGGTGCGGCGCTGACGGAGACACCGGCCATGCGTTCCTTTTCCCTCGCCGACTTCCTGTCGCTGCTCAGCGCGCTGCAATGGACGGGCGTCCTCGTCCTCATCGCGCTCGCCTTCGGCGCTCCGCTGGCGCTGGCGCTCGCCCTGATGCGGACCAGCGCCCGCCGCGCGCTGCGCTGGTCCGCCACCGCCTTCCTCCAGATCGTCCAGGGCGTCCCGCTGCTCGGCCTGCTGATGTTCTTCTACTTCGGCATGCCGGTCTTCCTCGGGGTGGAGATGTCGCCTCTGGTCGCCGTCGGCATCGCCATGACCGTCTACACCGCCTCCTTCCTCGGCGAGATCTGGCGCGGCGGCATCGAGGCGGTGAAGCACGAGCAATGGGAGGCCGCCGCCTGCCTCGGCCTGTCGACCTGGCACCAGTTCCGCTACGTCATCGCGCCGCAGGCCTTCCGCATGGCGCTGCCGCCGACCGTCGGCTTCCTGGTCCAGTTGATCAAGGGCACGTCGCTGGCCTCCATCGTCGGCTTCGTCGAACTCGCCCGCGCCGGCCAGCTGGTCAGCGCCGCCACCTTCCAGCCCCTGCTGGTCTACTCGATCGTCGCGGCGATCTACTTCGCCGCCTGCCTGCCGCTCACCCTGTGGGCGCGTTCCCTGGAGGCCCGTCTCAATGGCGCTCGTTGACATCAAGAACGTTACCAAGAGCTACGGTTCCATCGAGGTACTCAAGGGGGTTTCGCTCAGCATCGACGAGGGCGAGATCGTCACCATCATCGGCAAGTCGGGCTCCGGCAAATCGACCCTGCTGCGCTGCATCAACGCGCTGGAGCGCATCGACGGCGGCGAGATCACGGTGGAGGGCCAGTCGGTGCGCACCGACATGCCGAACCTGCGCGGCTTCCGCCAGCGCGTCGGCATCGTCTTCCAGGCCTTCAACCTGTTCCCGCACCTGACGGTGGAACGCAACATCACACTGGCCCCGATCCTCAACAAGCGGATCGCCAAGGCGGAAGGCCGGGCGCTGGCGCTGGACGTGCTGGCCCGCGTCGGGCTGGCCGACAAGATCGACGCCTATCCGGCCCAGCTCTCGGGCGGGCAGCAGCAGCGCGTCGCCATCGCCCGCTGCCTCGCCATGGGGCCGCAGCTGATGCTGTTCGACGAGGTGACCTCGGCCCTCGACCCGGAACTGGTCGGCGAGGTTCTGAAGGTGATGGAGGACATGGCGCGGCAGGGCATGACGATGGTCCTGGTCACCCACGAGATGGGCTTCGCCCGCAACGTCGCCTCCAAGATCGTCTTCATGCACCAGGGCCGCGTCTGGGAGGAGGGGCCGCCGGCGGAACTCTTCGCCAATCCCCGCACCCCCGAACTGCGGAGCTTCATCGCCTCCGCGCGCTGATCCCATTTCCCCGAAACGGCCCCCGCATCGCCTGCCAAGGTCAGGACAAGGGCCGGACAACGACCAGAACAGAGGAGCAATGTCGTGAGACTCTTCCGGACCCTTGCCGCCGCCGTGGCGGTCTGCGCCACCGTCGCCCTGTCCTCCGCCGCCCTGCCCTCCGCCGCGAAGGCGGATGCCCTGCAGAACGTCCTGTCGGCGGGCAAGCTGCGCGTCGGCGTGCTGCTGGACGCCGCCCCCTGGGGCTTCAAGGACGCCAAGGGCGAGGCCGCCGGCCTCGACATCGACCTTGCCAAGCTGATGGCCGCCGACATGGGCGTGAAGCTGGATCTGGTCCAGGTGACCGGCGCCAACCGCATCCCCAGCCTGCTCGCCAACAAGGTGGACGTGCTGATCGCCGCCGCCGGCGCGACGCCGGAGCGCGCCCAGCAGGTGACCTTCTCCCAGCCCTACGCCGCGGTCAATCTCGGCGTCTACGGGCCGAAGGCGATGGCCACCGCCACCGATCCGGCCGAGCTGAAGGGCCACAGCATCGGCGTCGCCAAGGGCTCGACGCTCGACATCTGGCTGACCGACAACGCCCCCGGCGCCAAGCTGGTCCGTTTCGAGGACACCCCCGGCGCCATCGCCGCCTATCTGGCCGGACAGGTCGAGACCTTCGCCGAGAACAGCGCCATCGCGCTGAAGGTCTCGGAGGACAATCCCGGCAAGGATGTCGAGCTGAAGTTCCTGATCCGCCAATCGCCGGCCCATGTGGCCGTCCGCCACGGCGAACAGGATATGGTCAACTGGATCAACACTTTCCTGTTCTACAACCGCCTGAACGGCAAGCTGAGCGCCCTTCAGATGAAGTGGTTCAAGGAAAAGCAGACGCTTCCGCAGATGTAATCCGCCGTTCGGCATCGCAAGAGAGGTTTCATTCGATGATCACGAGGTTCCAGGTCGGCTCGCGCATGAGCCAGGCCGTCGTCTGCCAGGGCATGGTCCACATCGCGGGTCAGGTCGCCAACAACCGCACCGGCTCGATCCGGGAGCAGACCCGGGACGTGCTGGCGAAGATCGACGCCCTGCTGGAGGAGGCCGGCACCGACAAGTCCAAGCTGGTCGCCGTCAACGTCTTCCTGCCGCACATCACCGACTTCGACGCCATGAACGAGGTCTACGACGCCTGGATCGACCCCGCCAACCCGCCGGCCCGCGCCTGCACCGAAGCGCGGCTGGCCGACCCGGACCTGCGCGTCGAGATGACGGCGCTGGCCGCCCTCTGAAGGGCCTCTTAGGCGAACCGGAGGGGGCGCCGGGCAGCCGCTGCCCTGGCAAACACTGTTAAGGCGCCCCTCCGCCACAAGGTTTTTGGCCACAAGGTCTTTGGAATGCACACTGGCCTCTACCACGCGCTCGATTTCGCCGCCGACGGCAAGTCGCTGGATTTCCTCAGCATCCCGTTCTCGGTGGATCGCTCCCCCTATTATCAGGTGAAAGTTCCGGTCTGCCGCGTGCGCAACGGGGCTGGTCCGCGCGTGCTGCTGATGGCGGGCAACCATGGCGACGAGTATGAAGGCGAATTGCTGCTGGGCCGGCTGTTCCGCCGGCTCGATGCCGCGCGCATCCGCGGCGAGGTGACGATCCTGCCGGCCACCAACGCGCCGGCCGTGATGGCGGCGCGGCGCCGCTCGCCGCTGGACGAGGGCAACCTCAACCGAGCCTTTCCCGGCGACCCCGCCGGAGCGCCGACCTTCCGGCTGGCGCATTTCCTCGAGCACGAGCTGTTCCCGCGCCATGACGTGGTGTTCGACCTCCATTCCGGCGGCACCTCCATGGCCCACCTGCCTTGCGCCCTGATCGAGCGGCAAGGCACGCCCGATCGGCTCGGCCGCGCCCTGGAGCTGATGCAGGGGCTGGGTATGCCCTACGGCTTCGTGGCGGAAAACGGCGCCACGGCCCCGACGTCGATGGCGGCGGCGGCGCGGGCCGGCGTCATCGGCATCAGCGGCGAGTTCGGCGGCGGCGGCACGGTGACGCCGGAGACCATGGCCTATACCGCCCGCGCGATCGACAACCTGCTGATCGCCGTCGGGTTGACCGATGCGCCGGTGCTCTCGGTCGCCGGGGCCGCCCCTGCCCCCATGCAATTGCCCATGCAACTGCTTCAGCTTGACAGCCACCGGCAGGCGATTTACGCGCTGCGGCGCGGCTGGTTCGAACCGGCGGTCGACATCGGGGCGCGGGTCGCCGCCGGTGACCTCGCCGGCTGGTTCCACGACCTGACGCGGCTCGACCAGCCGGAGGAGGAACTCCGCTTCCAGGAGGCGGGCATCGTCATCTCGCGGCGCCTGCACAGCGACAGCGAGGCCGGCGACTGCCTGATCCAGGTGGCGCGTCCGGTCGAGGAGGCGGGCATCCTGGCGCGCGCGGCCTGATCGCGGATTGACAACCGCGGACCAACAGACGGGAGACGGGCGGCATGAGTGACACCGGTGCGGCAAAGCGGCCGCCGACCATCGACGACGTCCTCCGCCTGCGGGCAGTGGAACCGCTTCCTTCAAGCGACGGGGACGCGGTCGAAGGGACGGCTCGCGACGGGGCGACTCCGCCGCGCATCGTCGAGATCGCCCGGCTTGCCGGGGTTTCGCCGATCACCGTCTCGCGCGCCCTGCGTCAGCCGGAGAAGGTGGCCGAGGCCAAGCGCCGCAAAATCCTGGAGATCGTGGAGCGCACCGGCTACGCCACCAACCCCCATGCCCGCGCGCTGAGGTCCGGCCAGTCGAACATCGTCGCCGCCTTCGTCTCGAATCTGCAGAGCCAGCAGTTCTGCCTCGCCGTGCAGGGCTGCGGCGAGGTTCTGGAGCCTCAGGGCTACCAATTGATGATCGGGCAGACCTCCTACTCCTACGCCAAGGAGACGACGATGATCCAGTCGCTGCGCGAGATGCGTCCGGCGGCGGTCATGTTCACCGGCGTCATCGAGATCGAGGAGAACCGGCGGGCTTTGCGGGCGCTGGGAATCCCGATCATGGAGACCTGGGCCTATCCCCGCGACCCGATCGACATGCTGGTCGGCTTCTCGAACATCGACAGCGGCCGCCTGGCGGCCGAGCATTTCGCCGAGCGCGGCTATCGTCGCATCGGCTTCATCGGCCGCCGCAGCGGCCGCGGCGCCCTTCGCATTACCGGCTTCCGCGAGGGCGCCCGCGCCGCTGGTCTCGACATCGTCGCCGAACTGTCGGTCGACGGGGTGAGCAGCATGGTCGACGGCCGCCGCGCGCTTGGCAACCTCCTGTCGCGCAACGCGGCGGTCGAGGCGGTGTTCTGCGCCAACGACCTGCTGGCGACCGGCGCGTTGCTGGAGGCACGCCGGCTGGGCATGCGCCTGCCCGACGACATCGCCATCCTCGGCTTCGGCCACAACGACATCGCCGAAGAGCTGCCGCCCGGACTGACCACAATCGGGATCGACAGCCGCGACCTCGGCCGCCAAGCCGGATCAATGATCCTGCAACGGATGCGCGGCGAGATGCCTTCGGAACCGACCCGCGCCGTCGAGCTGACGCTGACCCGCCGCGGCAGCAGCTGACGCGCGCTTGGGCTTGAGCTGGCGGTGCCGGACCGCCAGCGGCTGGCAACAAACCAGCCTGGGATGGACGAAATGGCTGCGTGGGCAACAGTGCAACACGCCGCCTTGGCTGGCGCAACGCCCAAACCGGGAAAGCACCGGGTCCCCCGCCCTTCCGAAACATGGCGCGTTTGGACGGGGCAATGCCCTGGCCAAGCCACGCTCGGCGTCCTGTTCGCTCCCCTCCCCCACCGGCATGACGGCGGCTCAGGTTCAACTTCCCAGGAGGTTGGTGCGGACTTGCAGCAGATGCTCCTGAAGGGCGGCACGGGCCTGATCCCCGTCACGGTCCTTGAGCGCGCTGACGATGCGCCGGTGCTGCTCCTCATAAACGGCGCGCCGCGCCGGCGTGAGGCTGCGCACCTTTAGGCGCGCCCATTCCGGCTGGTTTCGGATGGCGTTGATTGCGTCGTAAACATCCGCCAGCAAGCCGTTCTTGGCCGCGCCGATGATCGCCACGTGCAGCATGCCGTCCCAGTGTTCGAATTCCGGAATGTCCTGGGCGCGCTCGGCATGGGCCAGGCATTCCTCCATCCGGTGGAGATCCGCCGCGGTGGCCCGCCCAGCGGCCAGCTCTGCCGCTTGCGGCTCGACCATCAGGCGCAGTTCCATGACTTCCGCCGGGCTGGCGCCGATGATGCGGCTGGTCAGGCTCTGATCCTCGGATGTGGCCCTTACCGTTGCCTCCGACGTAACGAACGAGCCGCGGCCCACATGACGCACGATCTTGCCCTGCTCCTCAAGCACGCGAAGGCTCTTGCGCAACGTGTTGCGGGAAACGTTGAAGCGCTTCTCCAATTCACGCTCGGTCGGCAGCTTGGTGCCCGGACCCCAGGTTCCGTCGGCAATGCCCTGTTCGATCAACGCAACAACCGCGCTCGCTCCGGAAGCAGCCCGATCCCTGAGATTCAGCGCGTCCATAACCCGTTCCACCAGCATTTTGCTCCATTCTTCATCCAATATGGCGCGTCCTCAGCCGCCGCGCAATCTCAATTTTAGGGTTCCGGCTTACGGATCCAGACAACCAGTTTGGAAAAAATGGACCAGACGCATTTTCTTCTTGACCAATCATGAGCCGTGATCGTCATATTGGATCACTGATGGCGCTGATAGCGTCGCATTGGTCCTGATAATGGTTCATATTTGGATCAGAGGAGGCAGCGCATGAGATTCGTCACCTTCCAACATGATGGACGCCGCAAGGTCGGGGTGATCGATCCGGACACGCAGCGGGTTTGGCCGATCGAATCCGTTCTCGGCGAACCGGTCCGTGACATGCTCGATCTCATCCGCCGTTACGACGCGGCCAAGGGCGAGACAACGCTTGGTTCCGTGGGGATTCCGTTGGCCGACGTCCGTGTCGACGCGCCGATCCCGCGTCCCGACCGCAACATTTTCTGCGTCGGCAAGAACTACCACGACCATGCCCACGAGTTTACCCGCAGCGGTTTCGACGCCGGGTCGAAGGTGGCGGCCGACGCAATCCCGGAAGCGCCGATCTTCTTCACGAAGCCGCCGGAGACGGTGATCGCCAATGGTGATCCAATCCGTTACCCGCACGGGGTCAGCGACAGCCTCGACTATGAGGCCGAACTGGGTGTGGTCATCGGCAAGGGGGGCCGCGGGATCACCAAAGCCGAAGCCTACGACCATGTCTTCGGTTACGTCATCATCAACGACATGACGGCGCGTGACTGGCAGTCGCGCCATAAGCAGTGGTTCCTGGGCAAGAGCTTCGACACCTTCTGCCCGATGGGACCATGGCTGGCGACGGCCGACGAGGTCGACGCGGCCAACCTGGCGCTGCGTTGCTGGGTGAACGACGAACTCCGCCAGAACGCCAACACGCGCGATCTGATCTTCGACATTCCGACCATGATCGAGACCCTGTCGGCCGGAATCACGCTGTACCCCGGCGACATCATCGCCACCGGCACGCCGGCCGGGGTCGGCATCGGCTTCAACCCGCCGAAGTTCCTGAAGCCGGGCGACCGTGTGACGATCGAGATCGACGGGCTCGGCCGGCTCAGCAACGTGCTCGACTGAGCACGGGCGGCCATTCTGCAACGGCAACAAGGGAAACACCTTATGGCACAGCATCTGGCTGTCGAGGTTCACGGCGCGGGCGACCCGGTGATCCTGGTCCATGGCCTGGGCGGCACCTCCAACGTGTTCACCCCGCAGGTCGGCGCGTTGTCGCGGTTCTTCCAATGCGTGCGCTTCGACCTTCCCGGTTCCGGGCGAAGCGCCATCAACGACGACGTCTCGATTTCCGGCTTCGTCGATGCGGTCGAGGCGGTCCTCGACAGCCGCGGCATCGAGCGCGCCCATGTGGTCGGCCATTCGCTCGGCACCGTCGTGTGCCAGCATCTCGCCGTCCGCCAGCTGGAGCGGGTGCGCAGCCTGTCGTTGATCGGGCCGCTTCACGCGCCGCCCGAGGCCGCCCGTCCGGCGCTCCGCGACCGCGCCACCAAAGCGCGCGCCGACGGTATGGTGGGCATCGCCGATGCGGTCGTCCAGGGCGGCACCTCGGCCGACACCAAGGCCAACCGGCCGGAAGTGGCGGCGTTCGTGCGCGAGATCCTGATGCGCCAGGACCCGGAAGGCTATGCCCGCACCTGCGAGGCCTTGGCCACCGCCGAGCCCGCCGACGTGGCGCGGATCGCCTGCCCGACGCTGCTCATCACGGGCGACGAGGACGGCACGGCGCCACCACCGGCCGTGCGGGTCCTGGCGTCGAAGATCCCGGGATCGAACCTGCGCATTCTCGATCGCTGCGGCCATTGGACGACGTTCGAGCGTCCGGCGGCGGTCAACGAAGCGCTGATCAACTTCCTGTTCTCCGTCGCCTGAGCACCTTGCGGAAAAGCGCACCGCCGTGACGCGTCCCCATGGCGGACGCGGCCCATCAAAGGAATGGCCCATCAAGAAGCGGCGGTGTCGTTCGGATGGCGGAGCCACGATCCCGGCAAAACCATCCGAAGCACGAACGAAACAATAAGCCGGCAAACCGGCATCCCCGATCGACCAGGAGGAAACGATGCAAACGACTCTCTTCACCAACGTGCGCGTCCTCGACAGCACCGGCGAGCAGCCCTTTGCCGGCGAAGTGCTGGTCCAAGGCAACCGCATCGCCGAGATTTCCAGGCAGGAAGGGACGATCTCCCGCGACGCGCACCGCCATGTGGCTGGTGGCGGCGCCACGCTGATGCCGGGCCTCATCGACTCGCACCTGCACCTGTCGTGGAACAACCAGCCCACGCTCGCGGCCATTCAGCAGATGCCGCCGGAAGAGCATGTCCTCTTCGCCGCCGACATGGCCAAGCTGGTGCTAGACGCCGGCTTCACGGCGGGCTTCGGCGCCGCCGCCGCCAAGCCCCGCCTGGACGTGGTCATCCGCAACGCGATCAACGCGGGCCAGATTCCGGGGCCGCGGTACCGCGCGGCGGGACAGGAGATCGCCACGCCCGGCGGACTTGGCGATACGTCGCCGCCGCACATCGAGCATGAGGGCCTGAATTTCGGCATGATCGTGTCCGGGCCGGAGGAGGTCCGCCGCGCCGTCCGCAAGTTCATCAAATACGGCGTCGACAACATCAAGCTGAACCTGTCGGGCGAGGAGATCACCGGGGTCGGGGCCGAGGTGACGCCGATGGCGCGCGAAGAGATCGCCGTGGCGGTGAGCGAAGCCAAAATGCACGGGAAGACCCTGTGCGCGCACGCGCGCTCCTCCAAATCGGTCAAGCTGTGCGTCGAGTTCGGCATCGAAGGCATCTTCCACGCCTCCTACGCGGACGAGGAAGCCCTCGACATGCTGGAAGCGGTGAAGGACCGGCACTTCGTGGCGCCCGGTCTGGCGTGGCTGCTCACCACGGCCCGGGAAGCGGGCGCGTATGGCATCGCCCCCGGATCGCCGCTGTCGCAGCAGTACGAACACGAGCTGGAGATCGCCGTCGACAGCATGAGGAAGATGCACAAGCGCGGCATCCGGGTTCTCCCCGGCGGCGACTACGGGTTCGCATGGCAGCCGCACGGTACAAACGCCCGCGACCTCGAAATTTTCGTGAATCTGCTCGGCTTCACGCCGATGGAAGCCCTGGTTTCCGCGACCCGGTCCGCCGGGCAGATCATGGGCATGGGCAATGAGCTGGGCATGATCCGGGAGGGCTGTCTGGCCGACCTGCTGCTGGTGGACGGCGATCCTCTCGCGGACGTCACCATCCTGCAGGACCGGAAGCGCCTCCTGGCGATCATGAAGGACGGCGTCTTCCACAAGGCGCCGGAAGCCCCCGCCCCACGCGAGCGTGTCTGAAACCAATCCAGGCCCGGCCGCTCCCAGCGCATCGCTCCCGGCGGAGGCTCCGCCTTCTTCCCGGGAGCACGGACGCTCGCAACGGCCGGGTCACCGCACAGGCCAAAAAAAGGAGGGGGACGCACGATGGACGATCTCGGCTGGCGCAGCGTGCTGTTTGTCCCGGCATCGCGGCCCGACCGCTTCGACAAGGCGCTCGCCGCCGGCGCAGATGCCGTCTGCGTGGATCTGGAGGACGCCGTGGCGCCGGCTCACAAGCAGGATGCCCGTGCCGCGGCCATGCGCTTCCTGGCGGATGGCAGGAACGGTGGCGGTGGCGGTCCCGACCGCGTGATACGCATCAACACGCCGCGCAGCGTGGCGGGGATGCGCGATGCGCTCGCCCTCATCGAGGCGCGCCCCTCCGGTGGCACCGTGGTCATCCCCAAGATCGACTCGCCCGAGGAGGTCTGCTGGGTCGACCAGTTGCTGACCGAAGCGGGACTCGATCTTCGCCTGGTGGCTCAGATCGAGACGCTGCGTGGGATCGATCAGGCCGCCGCCATCACGGCCGCGTCCCGCCGGGTGAGCGCCGTCATGTTTGGAGGCTTGGATCTGGCGGCTGAACTCGGCGTCCCGGCGTCCTGGGATGGGCTTCTGTACGGTCGATCGCGGGTCGTTGATGCCGCCGCGCGGGCCGGCATCCCGGCCATCGACATGCCCTTCGTCGCGGTGCGCGACGCCGATGGGTGCCGCGCCGAGGCGCAACGCGCCCTGTCTCTGGGCTTCACGGCGAAGATGGCCATCCATCCGGGCCAGGTTCCCACCATCAACGAAGCCTACACACCGACACCGGACGAGGTCGCCGACGCCGAGCGGATCGTCACTGCCTGGAAGAACGCTCCGGACGGCGTCATTCAAGTCGACGGGAAAATGGTCGAACGCCCGATCGTGCTCGCCATGCGACGCACACTGGCCCGCGCGCAGGCTCCCGAACGCGCATCCACATCGACGCGGCATGGTGATGCCGCCTGACGGCTTTGCGGTTGGCTTGGGCCGGCCTGCGAGGCCGAACTTTGTAAGCAGAAAGAAGGGGGGAAGAGGCAATGCGCAGACACGCATCATTCCGGACGAGGCTGGCGCTGGGAGCCATCGTGGCGGCGACCGCCAGCGCCGTTCTGGCGTGCCCATCCATGGCGGCGGACGTCCGGACGGGTGCCGGCCCGTCGGGAAGCGGCAACCGCCCCAACATCCTGCTGATCCTTGCCGACGATCTGGGCTATTCGGACATCGGTGCGTTCGGAGGCGAGATCCAGACGCCCAATCTCGACGCCTTGGCGCGCTCCGGTCTCCAACTGACCAACTTCCATGTGTCGCCGGCCTGTTCGCCGACGCGGGCCATGCTGATGGCCGGCACCGACAATCACGTGGCCGGGCTGGGGACGATGGCGGAACTGCCGACGCCCGAGCAGAAAGGAAAGGCGGGGTACGAGGGCACCCTCGGCACCAACGTCGTGCCGTTCCCGGAACTGCTGCGCGACGCGGGCTATCACACCTACATGGCCGGGAAGTGGCACCTGGGCATGACGGAAGAGCTCAGCCCTCCGGCGCGCGGCTTCGAACAGTCCTACGCGATGCTCCAGGGCGGGGCGGGGTTCTTCGACCAGACCGGCAACGCGCCGCCGCCCGACGGCAAGGGCACCACCAAGGCGCGCTACCGCGAGAACGGCAAGCCGGTCGAGCTGCCGAAGATCGACTACACGACGAATTTCTACACGGACAAGGTCATCGAATACATCGGCAGCAACAAGGCCGATGGGAAGCCCTTCTTTGCCTATGCGGCGTACACGGCGCCGCACTTCCCCCTGCAGGCGCCCGACCACCTCATCGAGAAGTACAAGGACACGTACAAGGCGGGATACGAGGCCATTCGGAACGAGCGCTTCAAGCGCATGCAGGCAGCAGGGCTGATCCCGGCAACCATGACGCCGTCCGTGCCGCCCGCCCTCTGGCCGAAATGGGAGCAGCTTTCCCAGCAGCAAAAGGATGTCGAAGCGCGCCGGATGGCGGTTTACGCGGCCATGGTCGATTCCCTGGACCAGAACATCGGCCGGCTGGTGTCCTACCTGAAGGAGATCGGCGAGTTCGACAACACCATCATCGTCTTCCTGTCCGACAATGGCGCCGAGGGGAACGACATTCTGGACCTCGCCCCCGCCGCTTGGGTTGAGGAAACCTTCGACAACAGCCTGGACAACATCGGGCGTCCGGGCTCCTACGTCGGCTATGGGCCGGGGTGGGGCCATGTGAGCGCCGCCCCCTTCCGCCTTTTCAAGGCGTTCCCGACCGAGGGCGGCGTGCGTTCGCCGACCATCATTTCGTACCCCAAGCTGGCGCATCGCGGAAAGATCGACGGCCAGATCGCCTCGGTGATGGATCTGGCGCCGACCTTTCTTGAGGCCGCCGGGGTCAAGCACCCTGGAAACAGCCACAAGGGGCGCACCGTCCATCCCATCCAGGGAACGTCCCTCTGGCCCTATCTGAACGGCCGGTCCGATCACGCCCATCCGAAGGACTACGCGTTGGGAATGGAGCTCTTCGGGCGTGCCTCCGTCAAGAAGGGCGACTGGAAGCTGGTTTGGGTGAACCAGCCGTGGGGAACCGGCGGGTGGGAACTGTTCAATCTTGCCGATGATCCCGGCGAGACCCGCAACCTCGTCGATGCCCGACCGGAAAAGGCCAAGGAAATGATGGCCTCCTGGGATGAGTACCGGGAGAAGAACGGTGTGATCTTCGATGAGAAGATCGCCGGCCAGCTTCAGTACAGCAATGGCACGCGCTACTACCAGGAGCTTGAGTGGTAGGCGATGCGACAGCGGCGGCCGGGCTTGGCACGGCCGCCGGCCATGACCGGGACGCGGCCGATCGCAGGGAAAGACGAACCCATGGCCAACAAAAGCACGGTCTTCTTCGCGGCACTCGTGACGGCCGGAGTTGGTGCCGCCGCGGGACTGGCGATGTTCGCCTGGCCTACCCAGGCTCCAGCCATGCCGAACGTCGCGGAGGACACGCTGTGCGACGGTTCCGCCGCGACCCCCGGCACGAAGGAGGCGCCTCCCGGCATGGTGTGGATTCCGGGGGGCGATACCCGGATCGGCTCCGACCAGCATTACCGCGAGGAAGGGCCGGTGACGCGGGTGAGCGTCGATGGCTTCTGGATGGACCGGACCGAAGTCACGAACGCCCAGTTCCGCCGGTTTGTCGAAGCGACGGGGTATGTCACCGAGGCGGAACGCGTCGTCGACGGAACCGGCGCCGGTGCGCGCCGGCCCTCCGGCTCCGTGGTCTTCGTCGATCCGACCTCCCAGGCCGGGGCGAGCGACACGTGGTGGCGCTTGGTTCCCGAAGCGAACTGGCGCCATCCGGAGGGCCCCGGCAGCGACATCGGGGGCCGTGAGAACCACCCCGTGGTGCATGTCACGTACAACGATGCCGTCGCGTATGCGCGATGGCTCGGCCGGGAACTTCCCACCGAGGCGCAGTGGGAACACGCGGCCCGGGGCGGGCTAGATGGCGCGCCATACGCCTGGGGCGGCGAGTTCACCCCTCAGGGCGTGGCGATGGCCAACACGTGGCAGGGGTTTTTCCCGATCCAGAACACGCGGGGCGACGGCTATCCGGCGACCGCCCCCGTGGGCTGCTTCACGGCGAACGGGTACGGGCTGCGGGATATGATCGGCAATGTCTGGGAATGGACGTCGGATTGGTATCGGCCGCGGCATGACGGTCTGGGCGACGTCAACCCGACCGGTCCCCGTCAGGAGGACAGTTACGATCCCCGACAGCCGGGGGTCCCCAGCCGGGTGATCAAAGGAGGCTCCTTCCTCTGCGCGCAGAACTTCTGCCAGCGGTACCGGCCGGCGTCACGCCATCCGCAGGACGTCGGCCTCGGAGCAAGCCATCTGGGGTTCCGGACAGTGCTGAATACGAGGTAGTGCCGGCGCCGAGACGGAACGGCAGCGTCACAGTTCGGTCGCGTGTGGTGGCTGCGAGCGGCGTTCACTTCATGGCACACCGCCAGAAACCCAAACGGAGGTGGGGCCGCTGCCTACGACAGCGGTCCCATCCATGCAACAGCCCGACCCTGGCGATCCTCGTCGCGTAAGCTGATGTGGCGAAGGCCATCCATCACATCGGCTCTCGCCCCGGTCCTCACGCCGGCTGATTCCATGGCCGCGCCGATACAGGTATCGGGTTCAACCCACCAGCTGAAACGCTGGCTCGCGGAGGGTAACGAACCGTGATTCGATTTCCCGTTCACGGCGGAGAGGAGCGAATGCCAGCAATGTTGCCAATCCGCGAAAGGGTCACTGCACAAAAGCCCCCCGGAATCGGGATGATGGGCGGCCACGCCGACCCTGGAGCCATCGTGAAAGCAACCGTTCGGACTTGCAAGGATGGTTGGCCGCCTTCAAGCTTTCACTCGGCTTCGGAGCCTCGGGCGCGACGGGGTCGGTCAACCCGGACGACAGGCTGTCACCAGCCGTCCAGGGTTAAATATGGACTGGGCCTGTCATACAAGGGCGCAGAAAGGAGCGCTGGGGCGCGACGGAGCTCACGTTAACCCTGCCCTCTCACATCCCGGACAGTTTGCGCACTTTCATGCAAGGACCCCAGCCGCCGCCGCCCCAGACCCATCCCCCGTTAGCCAAACTGTCGAAACGGGCTAACCGAGGGCATGCCATGAACCGTCTTGCCAAAAAAAAATTGTGGATCGGCGATGACGATTGCCACAGTCAACGCGAAGAGAAGTCCCGTCTGGATTATCTTGGTGTCCGGGTGAGTTTGGAACAGCTCGTTGAACAGACCTGCGCTCAGGTGGAATACGATGGCGACAAGGATGCTGCGATTCGCACGGTAATAGAGCCAATTCATAATCAACACGAACGGGAACAGGCTCAACGCGAAGTTCAGCGTGTGAATACAGCCGCTTTCGGCGATTTGCGCCTGATAATAATGAGCGACCATGCCGAGTGGTGCATGCCAGACCGTCCAATAGAAGGCGAAAACGATCGAGGTCCAGAACAGCGTCATGCTGCGCCTAAGGCAGTCGGTCCCGTAGGAATGCCAGCTCAACTCCTCGATGATCGGCGCCAGAACCAACGGGAACCAGCCCGGCAGGATGCCAGCGGAAAAGGACGCATGGGCCGCAAAACGGAATTGTTCGGTGCTGTAGCCGAGCAGAAGGGAAAGAGCCTGCGCAATCAGGATGCTTCCGAGCATGATGCCCGCGCCCAGCGTCGCAAGGCGCAGCTGCCGCCAGTCGGGCCGGACCAGACGGCGACCCAAGTCGTTGCGCAGAACCAGGTCACCTCGCGTCAACCGCCAAGCGGTGAGGAACGGAAAGAGCAGACCGAGCAACAAAAGCACTGCCACCGTTGTCAGGCCGGCAGGGCCGATTCCGTCCCGATGGCTCAGCCACACCGCGCCACCCCAGGCCGTCCATGAGCCCAACGTGGCGAGGGTATAAAAAGTCCAAGGGCGGTTGTAGCGTTGAATGATCTGATCTTCGGTCATGATTGCACCCTTCCCGCTCCGGCCAAAACGGCCAGAAATGCCGAGACGAGACTGTCCGGGCGCGCGCCGAGCGCGCGTTCGGTCAGATGCAGCGTCGCCATCAGCCGCATGCCATGCTCGTCCTGTGACCAGCCGAAGCGCGGGTTCCCGAGCAGAAAGGCCTGTCCAGCGAGAATGAACTGAATGGTCGACAGCGGATCCTCGACGGCGAAATCCCCGGTTTTACAGCCGTGATCGATTACACTGGCGATCAGGGGGCCGACCTTGAGGACCAACGCGATGTTGGCCCGCTCCTGCAGTTCGATATTGTCCGGGTGATCGAGTGCCTGCATCAGCGGTGCATTATCCGCTTCCACCGCTTTCAGCGCTGTCAATGCGAGGACCAGCGTTTCGTGCGGCGAGCTTTCGGACATTGCAATGGCCCTCTCCACGTTCTCTGCCATGGCGGTCACCGTCGCCTCTGCCATGCGCACCAGCAGGTCTCGCATGGACTGGAAGTGAAGATAGAAGGTGCCCTTCGCGATACCGGCCTCACGAGCGATCTGGTCGATCGACACCGCGCCGACGCCATGCTGGCGGAACAGTTTGGCGGCTGCGTTCAGGATTTCGGCCGATCGAACATCGGCAGGCTTGCTCGTGCGTGGCATGACATGCGCTTTGAATATGACTGACCGTCAGTCATTATCGCACCTGCACTCAGACTGGCAAGCTGTTGTTGAGAGTTGACGGTGCTTACGCGACAGCGCCAGGGCGGGCGAGTTGATGTGGTGGACGGCCCTTTCACCAAATGCCGGTGAGCAGCGTTGAGCGTCGAAGAAACCACCTCCGTCTGCTCGGCGTCGCAAGTCGGTCGATGCCCAGGCGGTGTGCGCACTTGCGGCTTGGTGCGAGTTGCGAGCAGCCCTGGGTTTCCCAAAGGGCGGTGGCGTTGAGTAACGTCAGCAACAGCGATAATATGGCTGTCATCATTCGACGTCCTACGGAGAATCTTAGTGGAGAGTGAGTTGCCGACCGGCGTTGGCGGTGAGCCGCTGTCGGGCGAGCGGCGATTCGAACTGCTCGTCAACAGCGTCCACGATTACGCCATCTACATGCTCGACCCACACGGAATCGTGACCAGCTGGAATCCGGGTGTCCAGCGGTTCAAGGGATACACGGCCGCGGAAATCATCGGCCAGCCTTTCTCGCGCTTCTACACCGATGACGATCAGCGTGCCGGAGTGCCGCAGCGGGCGCTCTCCATCGCCTCGATCGAAGGAAAATTCGAGGCGGAAGGTTGGCGGGTTCGCAAGGACGGCACGCGCTTTTGGGCGCACGTCATCATTGATCCCATACGTGACGACACCGGGAAGCTGATCGGGTTTGCCAAGATCACGCGCGACGTCACCGAGCGCAAGCAGGCGCAGGAGGCTCTGCAACAGAGCGAGGCACGCTTTCGCCTGCTGGTCCAGGGAGTGATCGACTACGCGATCTTCATGCTCGATACAACCGGGCATATCACGAACTGGAATTCCGGTGCCCAGCGAATGAAGGGCTACGCTGCCGAGGAGATCATCGGAGAGCATTTCTCCCGCTTCTACACCGCCGAGGATTGCGCCACCGGCGTCCCGATGCAGGGGTTGCGTACCGCTGAACAAACCGGAAAATTCGAAACCGAAGGCTGGCGGCTCCGCAAGGATGGCACCCGCTTCTGGGCCAGCGTCGTCATTGACGCGATCCGTGATGACAACGGGCGCCTCGTCGGTTTTGCCAAAGTCACCCGCGACATCACCGAACGCAAGCTGGCGCAAGAAGCATTGGAAGAAACCCGTGCGGCACTCTTCCAGGCGCAGAAGATGGAAGCCGTGGGCCAACTGACCGGCGGCATCGCGCACGACTTCAACAATTTGCTTCAGGCCATTGGCGGCAGTCTGGAGGTCATCGAACGGCGGCTCATGACGGGGCAAGGCGACATCCAGGCGTATGTGACCGCCGCCAGAACCTCGGTTGATCGGGCGAAGACTCTGACACAGAGGCTGCTCGCCTTTTCCCGCCGACAACCGCTTCAACCCGAGCGCACCGACCTCAAGACGCTGGTGGATGGACTGCGGGACCTGATCGAGCGTTCGGTCGGCGAGGCGATCCGGGTCGAGACACGGCTGGCTCCCGAGCTGTGGCCAATCTGGGCGGACGCCAATCAGGTCGAGGCTGCGCTGCTGAACCTGGCCATCAACGCCCGCGATGCAATGCCCCATGGCGGACAACTCACCATCCAGGGCGTCAACATCCATCTGGATGCGACCGCGGCGGCTTCGGAAACCGGAGTGCTGCCCGGCGACTACACACTGCTTGAGGTGGCCGACACCGGCACCGGCATGCCGCCGGACGTTCTCGAGCGTGCCTTCGAACCATTCTTCACGACGAAACCGCTTGGTCAGGGAACGGGGCTGGGGTTGAGCCAGATCTATGGCTTTGCCCGTCAGTCGGGCGGGTATGTCCGGATCGACAGCGAAGTGGGCCATGGAACCTCCGTGAAACTGTACCTGCCTCGCTCTCACCAAGCGGAAAATCTCGGTTCCGTCCCTGTGAAGGTCCCCGATCAGCCGCAGCAGCCGGTGCCGGGAACCGTGCTGGTGGTGGAGGACGAACCGATTGTCCGCATGCTGCTTGTGGAGGCGCTCCGGGAGCAGGGGGCGACGGTCTTGGAGGCCGAGGATGGAAACGAAGCCTTGACCATTCTCAACTCCCCGGTGGGGATCGACCTTCTGGTAACGGATGTCGGCTTGCCAGGCATCACAGGACAACGGGTCGCGGAAACAGCCCGGTCATTGCGGCCGGACCTGAAAATCATATTTTTGACCGGCTACGCCTGCAATTCCGTCCTGGACAAGGAACTGCTGGCGCCACACACACGACTTTTGAGCAAGCCCATTGCCATTGACCAGTTCCTCGCCCAGGTGAATGCAATGTTGCGCAGCGGTTGAAAATTCTTCGACCTGCCTCATTCCTGCTCAGCTGGAATCCTGCTCCATCAGGCCGCCGTTGACGTCTGGCTTGGTGGCGTTGGGTGCAGCCGCATAGACGGTGCATCGTAACGTTCAACAGGGGACCGATTCCGTCCGCCTCAGCGCTGCCGGCTCTGTCGCAGCGTTTTCGCAATGGCGGAGAGCGGGTAGAACCCGACCTCTTTCACCAACGTTGCCGGATGTGCGGTTGGGCCATTTTTATCTGGTCTTTGCACATCGTTGCGCCGTTTGAAGGCCACGACGGCTGGGCTCCCAGCCCATCCAGGCCAAAAAACCACGCCCTGTTTTCATCTCTCCTTTCCTTACTGGAACGGTGAAGAGGAGCTGCTGTTAAGACCCCAGTGGCCCAGCCGGAGATGACGTCATGGCGAACGATCGAGGTCCCAAAAAGTTCGGTGTTTATGAAGCCGCAAGCGCAGGTGGTCTCAATTGGACATGGATCATCGTCGGGCTGATTGTGCTCGCGATCCTCCTGTACTTTTTCTTGCGCTAGGGTGCGTCATGGCCAGCGACCGCGAAGAGGTCGTTCCGCTTCATGAGGAAACCGCCTCGGTTGGCAAGCGCCAGATCGAGCGCGGTCGTGTGCGGGTGACCACCAAGGTCACCGAGCATGAGGAACTCGTCCGGCAGGCGCTGAAGCGCGAGGATGTCGAGATCGTTCGGGTGCCGGTGAACCGGGCCATCGATGCCCATCCGGACATTCGCCAGGATGGCACCACAACCATCATCCCGGTCGTTGAGGAGATGCTGGTGGTCGAACGTCGGCTGGTTTTGCGGGAAGAGATCCATCTGCGCAAGACCACGAGCACTGTCCAAGCCGAGCAGCCGATCACCCTCCGTTCGGAAGAAGCCATCGTCGAATTCATTGACGAACCTGGGGAGCGTGGTGCCAGGACCGACCAACCCAACGAGGACTAGGCTCATGAACAAGACCATCATTGCCCTTTACGATACGCGCGCCGACGCCGAAGCCGCCCTGCGGGATCTCGAAGCCGAGGGCTTCGACCGCAGCGTCGGTGAGATCGTCTCGCACAGCGACGCCGGTGGCGGCGGTGGCTTCCTGTCCCGCCTGAGCAATTGGAACGTCCCGGACACCGATGCTCACGTCTATGCCGAGGGGATGCGGCGTGGCGGCACGCTTCTGAAGCTGCGGTTGGACGATGAGGACGTGGACCGGGCCATCGCGGTTCTGGAGCGCGGCACCGTTGTCGATATTGAACACCGGGGCGAGGCGTACCGCTCGACCGGATGGACGGGTTACGACGAGACCGCCGCGCCATATGACGAAGCGTCGGCCGCCGAGGAGCGGGCACGCTATGCGGTTGGCGGGGCGGGAAGCAATGCCCAGCTCGGCAACGCGGCCGAAGCATTCCGCAGCGTGAACACGACCGACGCCACGGCGGATGCTGCGATGAACACCGGGGTTGGCAGCGGTCGCGAAGAGGTGGTTCCGGTCACCGAAGAGGAATTGTCCATCGGCAAGCGCGCCGTGGAGCGCGGGGTCGTGCGCGTGCGCACCTATGTGACCGAAACACCGGTCGAGGAGCAGGTTCGTCTGCGCGACGAGACGGTTTCGGTCGAGCGCCGCCCCATCATGCGCGAGGTTGGAGACGTTCCGGCCGACGCGTTCCGTGAACGTACCATTGAGGTGAGCGAAACCGACGAGGAGGCGGTGGTCCAGAAGCGCGCGGTGGTCAAGGAAGAGGTGGTCATCCGCAAGGATGTCGAGGAACGCGCCCAGACCGTGTCGGATACGGTCCGCCGTACCGAGGTTGAGGTTGAGGACAGCCGAACCGGAACGTCGCGCAGTGGGGTGGAGAACACCGGACGCCGGGACGACATCGAGCGGTAACGCTCACAGTGGTGCTTCACAAAAATAAAGGGGCGGCCGTCGCCGCCCCTTGTTCAGCACATAGACCGGCCACCAGGGCGCAGCGTGTACGGAACGTTCAACGAATCTGCCCACTCCGTTGGGAATGAATGGGCGTCCGGCTGTTAAGAGCCAACCATCCCTGTTTCCCCTGACGCAGTGTGCCATGCCTGACTCTGCATCTTTGATGCAATCCGACCGCGCCGCTTTCCGCTTGGACCGGTCAATGACCTGCGCCGCCCCGGCCGAAGGCGCCCTGGCAATTGAGCTTGCCAGATGCGCCGCCTGTTCACAGGCGGCGCCATTGGTCGTGACCCGCAGCGACACTCGGGCTGTCCGGCTCGCCAGGGCGATCCGGGACGCCGAGCCGGACCTCGATGTCGTGCTTATTCCAGGTTGGGACGTCCCCCTTGGCGAGCGGGGCCAGCCATCGCGGGCCGTGCTCGGGCAACGGGCCGCTGCCATCGCCGCCTTGTCCCGACCGGCCAAAGGCGTCAAGCGGCTCGTTCTGGCGACCGCCGAGGCGGCGCTGCAGCGTCTTCCGCCTCCCGACGCCTGGCCCGACGTCGCGTTGGTCATCGCGGCGGGCACACCCTATGAGGAGGAGACTTGGCGGAACCGACTCGTTGCCGGCGGCTACATCCTCGACGACCGGATCGACGAACCGGGGGAAGCCGCGTTTCGCGGTTCCGTAGTGGAGATCTTTCCGGGCGACGCCGACCGCCCCGTCCGCTGCGACATCGTCGATGGCCGGGTCGCACGGATACGGACCTTTGATCCGGCAAGCCAGCGCTCGACGGGCGACTGCGACCGGATCACCGTTCATCCGGTGACCGAAATCCCGGCGACACCGGAAATCGTCGCACGGTTGATCCAAGGGCTGGAAAGCCGCAGAGACCCAACGGCTGCGGGGCTCGCGGAGGAACTCGCCGCCGGACGGCGTCCCCACGCCTTCGAGCGCCTGCTGCCCCTGGCCTACGACCGCTTGCCGAGCGTGCTTGAGCTTCTTGCCGACAGTCCGGTCGTCATGGACGAGGGGGTTGGCGACCGGCTGGAGGCGTGGTTCGACGAGTTGGAGGGCGCCGACGCATCCGCCATGCACCTCGACCGCAACGCGTGGGAGATAGGGTTGCGGGGACGCGCGGTACTGACCCTGGAGCCCGACGGGCAAGCCTCGTCCAGCGAGGCGCCGGCGGTGTCCGAACGCACCCTCGCCCGCCTCGCCGGGGAGAGGATTGCCGCGGGTGAATCCGTGATCATTGCCGCCGCGAACGCCGCCGACGCGGCCAGGATGGCGGAGCGGGTGGCGGCGGCGACCGGCCGGCCGGTGCCGGTGCTTGACCGGTGGCCGGTGGATGGGCCTCCCGTGACGCCAACAGCCCTGGTGCTTCGGGTCGCGGCGGGCTTCACGTTCGACGGCGTGAAGGTGCTCGCCCAACGCCCCCGTCCGGAAGGCGGAGCCGGCCCGGCCACCCCGCTGGCACCCGTCGACCTATCGTGCGACGATCTTGCGGTCCATCTCGACTACGGGATCGGTGCGGTGCGCGGGCTCGAAACGGTTGAGGCCGGAGGCCAGCCGGAAGACGTTTTGGTGATGGAGTATGCCCGCGAGAATCGGCTCCTGGTGCCGGCGGCCGACCTCGACCGCGTGTGGCGCTACGGCAGCGGCGACGCCCGGGTGGCCCTCGATGGGCTCAAGGGCGGAAATTGGATCACCCGCCGTGCGGAGTTGGAGCGCGAGATCGGCCGAACCGCGAAAAGCCTTGTGCGCCAAGCCGAGCGCCGGGCCCGCACGGAAGCCCCCGTGATCGCGCCGCCGGCCGGACCGATGCGGCGCATGGCTGCCCGCTTCCCCTACGAGGAAACCGCAGGCCAGCGGCGCGCCATCAGCGCCGTGATGGCCGAACTCGCCGGCGGGCACCCCATGGATCATCTGGTCTGCGCCGACGTCGGCTACGGCAAGACCGAAGTGGCGTTGCGCGCCGCGGCGGCAGTCGCCTTCACCGGCCGGCAGGTTGCCGTTCTTGCCCCGACCAGCGTGCTCGCCCGCCAGCACTTGGAGGTGTTCCGACGGCGGCTGGCCGGTTTGGGCCTGCGCATCGAGCCGTTGACCGGCGGCATGGCGGCGTCGGCCGCAAAAGCCGTGCGCGACGGCCTCGCCGACGGGTCGGTGGCGATCGCGGTCGGCACGCATGCCCTTTTGTCGAAGACGGTGCGCTTCGCCGACTTGGCGCTGGTCGTCGTCGACGAGGAGCAGCGCTTCGGCACCGTGCAGAAGCGGGCGTTGGCCCGGCTTTCGGCCGGCGTCCACTGTCTGGCGCTCAGCGCCACGCCGGTTCCGCGGACGCTGCAGGGGGCGCTGGCGGGACTGCGGGGAGTCAGCGTCA
This sequence comes from Azospirillum sp. UFLA03-27, assembly GCF_059803775.1. Taxonomy (NCBI): domain Bacteria; kingdom Pseudomonadati; phylum Pseudomonadota; class Alphaproteobacteria; order Rhodospirillales; family Azospirillaceae; genus Azospirillum; species Azospirillum sp. UFLA03-27. The sequence goes on from NZ_JAUQTX010000008.1 coordinate 38,206, forward strand.
TCGATACCCCCCCGGTGCGGCGGCGCCCGGTGCGCACGCGGGTCACGCCCTATGACCCTTCGGTTCTGCGGTCCGCCTTGTTGCGTGAAAAGGCGCGGGGCGGACAGAGCTTCTGCGTGGCACCGCGGATCGCCGACCTGCCGGCGCTGGAGGCCGAGGTGCGCGCGCTCGCGCCTGGTCTGTCGGTCGCCGTCGCGCACGGCCGTCTCCCCATTGCCGAACTTGATCAGGTGATGTTCGATGTGGCGGAAGGAGCGGTCGACGTGCTGGTTTCAACCCCCATCATCGAGACCGGCATCGACATACCCCGCGCCAACACCATCGTGATCCGCCGCCCCGACCTGTTCGGGCTCGGGCAGCTCCATCAGCTCCGCGGCCGGGTCGGGCGCGGGGGAGCACAGGCCTACGCCTATCTGCTGACCGATCCGGACACTCCGCTTGGCGAGCGAACCGAGCGGCGGCTGGGCTCGCTCGAGGCGATCGAAAGCCTGGGCGGCGGCTTCGCCCTCAGTGTGCTCGATCTCGACCAGCGCGGGGCGGGCGATCTTCTGGGAACCGATCAGAGCGGCCATCTGCGGTTGGTCGGAACCGAGCTGTACCAGCATTTGCTGGCCCGCGCGCTGGCCGGCGCCGCGACGGACGATGCCCCCGAACTGCGCCTGGGTGTGCCGCAGACCATTCCCGCCGCCTACCTTCCGGAGGAGGACTTGCGCATCGGCCTGCACCGCCGCCTCTCGCGTCTGCGCGACGAAGCGGCGGCCGAACCGTTGCGCGAAGAGATCGAGGACCGCTTCGGGCCGTTGCCGGAGGAGGTCGAGCTGTTGCTGGCGGCCGCCGTGCTCCGCGCGCGTTGCCGGCGGCTGGGCGTCGCAGCCCTGGCCGCCGGACCCTCGGGTGTGTCGCTGACCCTGAACGACACACCCTGCCGGGCCGTGCGCGAAGCGGCGCTGGAGCGTCTGTGGACCGGACAGGTGCGCCGGACAGACGACCGCCTCGTCTTTGCGCTGGGCGCCGATGGACCGTCGGAGATCCTGGACAATGCGCGCGCCCTGCTCGATCAGCTTCCGCCTATCGGCACGGCCTGAGCGGACAGTCGTTCCACATGGCCACCTTGTGGAGCCATGCGGAGAAATCCCCCGTTATGATGGCCGGGAGTGTCTGATCCGATGGATGACCCATGCCGAAGCTTGGCGAGCAGAATGGCAACGAGACGTGGCGGATCAAGTCTGCGCCCCGGCGAGGCCGAGTTCTTCATGTCCGCTCCGGGATGTCGGCGGAACAGACGCTCGCCCTTCGTGTCGGGCTCGTTGTCGTCTTGATCGCCCTGGTCATCGCGGTGTTCTGGTTCGACCGCGATGGCCTGAAGGACCAGATCGACGGCCATGTCAGCTTCCCCGACATCCTCTACTTCGCGATGATCACCGTCACCACCGTCGGTTACGGCGACATCGTTCCGGTCAGCGATACCGCACGGCTGATCGACGCCTTCGCGGTCACGCCCATCCGCATCTTCATCTGGTTCATCTTCCTGGGCACCGCCTACGAATTCGTCGTGCAGCGGATCATCGAGGATTTCCGAATGAGCCGAATCCAGAAGCATCTGCAAGGGCACATCGTGCTGTGCGGCTTTGGGCACAGTGGACTCATCGCCGCGCAGGAGACGGTCGCCAAGGGACATCCGGGCGAACGGATCGTCGTGATCGACCAGTCGAAGGAACGCATACGGCTGGCGGCCGAGGCGGGGTTCATCGGGTTGCTCGGCGACGCCACCAGCGAAGAGATGCTGACCCGGGCCTGCGTGGGAAGCGCCAAGGCGGTGATCGTCAGCTCGGGCCGGGACGACACCACCATTCTGGTGATCCTGACCGTCCGCCATCTGTCCGCCGGCACCAAAATCGTGGGCAACATCAAGCAGGAGGAGAACATCAAGCTGGCCAAGCTGAGCGGCGCCGACCTGGTGGTGTCGCCGCCCAGGATCGGTGGCTATCTCATGGCCGACGCCGTGGAAACCAGCCATGCAACGCCATTCCTGTGCGACCTGATGTCGGTGGGTGGCCAAATGGTGCTGACGGAGCGCTTGGCGGCCCAGGACGAAATCGGCAAGACCATGGCGGAGACGACCGCCGGCGTGGTTGTGCAGATCCACAGCAACGGCCGCGCCATTCCCTTCACGGAACGTCACCGCCATATCATCCAGCCCGGAGACCTGCTGCTTGTGATCAGTCCGGCGCACGGCGACGAGAAGGCAGAAGGCCAATGACCGCGCTTCGTTTTCGATGACCCTGCGCAGATCGGCTGTGCACGAACGCCACGATTGCCAGGAACGCTCCAAGCCTGAAAGTAATGCTCGAAGCGGTGGTTAGGGGGTGACGGCGGGAGGTGGGGAGCGCCCACCACGGCCCGCTTGCCGTTTCCAAGCCTCCTCGTAGAAGCGGCGCATCGACGCCGCTCCCGCATCGGAGGAGGCGAATGACCAATAGCCGATCTGGAAGGCGAGATAGCAGGGAAGATGGAAGGCCACCAGCCGCTTTGAAGCGCCCACTGCGCCGCACAACCGGTCGGCTTCCGCCCCCGGAAGGGCGAATTCGACGATGGCCCCCGCCACGTCCCAAGCGACGTCCTGGCAGCCGATCAGGTCATGCGCGTCGGCATGATCGAGCGAGTCGGTCTTCAGCAACCGGCCGTCGGTGGTGCGCAGCCACTCCCAGATGTGAAGGCGGTTGTCGGTGACGACGCGCCGGACCCCGGCGTTCAGCTCCCTCAGTATGTCCGGCGTCCAGCGATCCAAGAAGACGGTCGCGGCGGCGCCAAGCGCTTCGCCGATGTTCACGCGCGCCATCGCCAGCAGGTCCGGAAGGCTGGCGCCCGTGTCACGCTCCGCCGGAAAGCGTTGGGCGCGGAACAGGAGATAATCGGCCAAGCGCTCCAGAGACATGGTGGAGGGCGGTTGCGCGCCGCCCAACCAACGCTCCGCCAGGAAGCCGTGCCGAAGCGCGATGGGTTCCGTCGTGAAACCCGCCTGATGCAACGCGCGGGCCCGGTCCAGCTTGGCCTCGCCCAGGCGTCCGAGGCCGGCGAATTTCAAAAGCCAGGGGCCGGAGGCGGTGCGCAACAGGAATTTGCGGCGTTCCTGCTGCGCATGGACCGGCGGCCAGTCCGCCGCATCCGCCGCAATATCCGCCGATGCCGTCCGCCATGCGCCGCCTGACAGATCGCGCAACGGCGCGACCGCAGGGCCGAGCGTGTCCTCGAACCAGCGCTCCAACGGCGGCACCGGGCCATGCGCAGCGTGTACCAGTTCATTGAAGTCGATCACCGGACGCACCGCCTCGGCCCAGCGGCGGCGGTGCTGGTCGGATGAGCGCAGTCCCGGATCGCCCTTATGGCTGGGAAGGAACGCGATCCGCCGGGACGGTACGCCCGCCGCCTCCAACCAATCGGCGACGGCGCCGAACGAGCTGCCGGACAGACCCGGCCCTTCATCGACGATCACATAGGACGCGCCCACGTCGGCCAGCAGGGCGGCCCGCAGGCGGGCCGAAACGCGGACGGCGCGTTGGAACGGATGACCGATCGGACGCAGAGTGACCGGAGGCGCAGCGTCCAGCGCAACCGCCGCCATCGCCGCCAGCCCGGTCCCGATGCTGCGCAGGCCAATCACGACGACCGGAGCGGGCAGATCCGGCGGAAGCCGGGCCGCAGCCTCCAGATAGGCTTCCGGATAGAGGCCATAGAAGGCATAGCCTTCGGATCGGCGTATTCGCACGGTTTCGGGCAAGGGTTGCGCCGACAATGTCTCCAGCTCAGCCGCCAGCGCGCAAGCGCCCGGCTGCGGCTCGCCGCGCCAGGACCGGGCGACGGCACGGGCCAGCCCCATCACGACCGCCATCGCCGCATCGCGGCACGGGGTGCAATCGTCCTCCCCCAGCGCCGCGAATTCCGCATCGGCGAGGCCCTGCGCAAGCTCCGCCGCCTCGATGAACAAGGACACCAGCATGGCATGAAGGATCAGCCCGTCAGGCTTGGCGACGGCTGTACGATGGGCGGCGGCGATCCGCGCCACGGCGACGCACGGGTTCTCAAGACGGTCGCGATCGCCGTAAACCAGCATGGTTCAACCGCTCCGCGCGGCGAAGTGTCTTGGCCTACCGCCTCCTATCCCATCGCCAGCAGGGGGAACGGCGCGGCCGGAGCGGTGCTGGCGTAGCGGCGGACCATAGCGGCGCAAAAATCCGCGAACTCCTCGGCGACCTGGGGCGGGCTGGTGTGGTGCGGTTCGATTCCACGATGCTCGGGCGTGAAGCAGAAAGTTATGGTGACATCGAAATCGGCCAGCGCTTCCATCTGACGGTCGAACCAGGCGAGCGCGTTCGGCCGGAAGCTGTCGGCCCAGGACAGGCCGGTGCGCAGGTGCCGAACACCCAACCGCTTCATCCAGGCCACCGCCTCGTCCAGCCGGTGATCCTCGAAGTGGAACCATTGGCAAATCCCCATCTCGGCCGCATAGGGCGCGTAGGCGTCGAGCGCCGGCTTGGGCGTGCCGTCCGCCCGCAGCAGCCCCATATGGAAATGACGGTAGTAGGAGGAGCCCTCCGCCTCCTTGTGGCGCGTCGTCGCCTCCCAAGCGCTGGGCAGGTCATAGAGGCTGTACCAGTGAATGCGCGGAACCCGGCCGATCAGCAGCTCCGCGGTGCGGGTGACGCCCCAGGCCTGCACCTCCTCGGCGCCGAAGGACGAAACGCCGGCCTCCGTCACCCAGACCGGCTTGCCGGTGACGGCGCGAATCTCCTCGATCTTGTCCGGCCATTCGTGGATCTGCCAGAGATTCCAGTCGAGCGGAAAGCCATGCACCGCAACCACGTCCACATGGTCCAGAGCGCCGCGTTCGTCCAGACGTCGGATGAAGGAGGGATCGATGGGCGAGATGCCGCCCAACACGCGCGTGAGCGCGCCATTCTCCGCCCGGATCGCCTGTCCGGACAGGATCGTCATGCGGGCGAACCGATCCCATTCCGGATCGAGATCGGGATTCCAGTGGGACTTGTTGTTGGGCTCGTTCCAGATCTTGGCGGCTTCGATCATCCCTGGCTTCCCGTCCTGACGTGGTTTGCCGGTGCCCGTCCGGCGAATGGTGCGGCGGTGGGGGGCCGGGCAGGATAGACGGCGCCCGCCTCGGTCGGCCGTGCTGCGCGGCGGCAGACATAGACCTCCTGCTCCGGATGCTCGACGACCCGAAAGCCGGCGCTGCGCAGCATGGCCTCGGCGCAGGCGGCGTTCGGGACCCACCAGTTTGTCCAGTCGCCGGAATACTGGTGTTCGATGAAATGCAGCTTCGGATAGCCGGGCGCGTTGAAATGGTCCTGCTGGCGGAAGTCGTAATCGATGCCCACCGGCTCGACCGTCTCGGAGCCGCGTTGCATCGATTGGAAGATCATCAGGTCGCGGGCGGCATGCTCGTGGATCAGATCGAGAGCCAGCAACGGGTGGCGCAGATGGTAAAGCACCCCCATGAACATGACGACGTCGAACCGCTCGCCCAGCATTGCGAGGTCGTAAACAGACAGCTTGCGGAACTCAATGTCCTGGCGGGTCACTTCGGCGGCGAAGCGCGCCTGTGCGAGATAACGATCGTCGAAGTCGATTGCCACCACCCGCTCGGCGCCGCGCCGCTTCATCTCGATGGAATAGAAGCCACCGTTGCAGCCGATGTCGAGCACCGTCAGGCCGCTCAGATCCTGCGGGACCGCATGGGCGAACCGCCGCCACTTCACGTTCGGGTAGTCGTGCAGGAAGTGGTCGGGGGCGGTGCTGACGCCGTTCAGATCGATGTTGTGGAACCAGTCCCCCAGCGCGGCGACCCGGGCGCGGATCTGGTCGGTCGTCAGATTCGTCATTCCGCCGCCTCGTTGATGCTGTGGACCTTCAGGCCCCATTCCCCGGCGATCAGCACGCTGCGGGACGCCGGAGCGATCTCGAAGCGGGCGTGGAAATCCACGGAAAGCCCCAAAGCGTGGGACAGTGCCGCCTTGATGACGTCGGCGTGGCTGACCAGCGCGACGGTCCGGCCGGCGTACCGGCGGCGCAGCCGCTCGATGCAGCGCGCCATCCGGGCCTGTGCCTCCAGCATCGTTTCGCCCCCAGGCGGGCGGGCGTGCGACCGCGCGCTGTTCCACACATTCCAAGCCGGGTCGCCGCGCAGGTCCTCGAAGCGCAGGCCGGCCCAGGCGCCGAGATCAAGCTCGTTGAGATCCTCCTCCACCTCCACGGCCAAGGCCTGTGACGCGGCGATGGCGGCCGCCGTTTCCACGGCGCGTTCCAACGGGCTGGACAGCACGGCGGCGAACCGGTGACACGCCAATATGCCGGCCAGCGCGTCGGCCTCGCGTCGGCCGGCCTCGCTCAGCGTCACACCGGGCATGCGTCCGCACAACACGGAGCCCAGACGGTCGTGCGACGCGTGACGCAGCAGGACCAGGATCGTTTCCACGCCGCCGCTCACGCCCGGAAGCGCAGGCCGTCCACCGCCTCGCCGGCGATGAAGCGCAGCGTGCGCTCGCGCGCTTCATGGTCGGTGAACTGCTCGGGAGGCGATTTCATGAAGTAGCTCGACGGTCCGATCAGTGGCCCGGCCATCTTCCGGTCCAGCGCCAGCTTGGCGCAGCGCACCGCGTCGATCACGATGCCGGCGGAGTTCGGGCTGTCCCAGACCTCCAGCTTCAGTTCCACGCTCAAGGGCACGCCCCCGAAGGCGGTGCCCTCCAGCCGGATGTGCGCCCATTTCCGGTCGGCCAGCCAGGGGACATGATCGCTGGGGCCAATATGGACGTCGTCCGCGTCGAGCGGCACGTCCAATTGGCTGGTGACGGCGCGGGTTTTCGAAATCTTCTTCGATTCCAGGCGTTCGCGTTCCAGCATGTTCTTGAAGTCGGTGTTGCCGCCGAAGTTCAGCTGATAGGTGTGGTCGAGCCGGACGCCGCGCTCGCGGAACAGGTTTGCCAGCGTGCGGTGGATGATGGTGGCACCCATCTGGCTCTTGATGTCGTCGCCGATGACCGGCAGGCCGCGTCGCTCGAACCGCTTCGCCCAGCTTGGGTCGGAGGCTATGAAGACCGGGATGCAGTTGACGAAGGCGCAGCCGGCCTCCAGCGCCTGCTCGGCATAGAACTCCGTGGCCCGCTGCGAACCGACCGGCAGGTAAGACACCAGGATATCGGTGCCTGAGCGGCGCAGGGACTCGGCGATGGCAACCGGCGCCTCCCCCGACTCCTCAATGTCACCGGCCAGATAACGGCCGATGCCGTCCAGTGTCGGACCTCGCTCCACTTGCACTCCCGAAGCACGCGGGCTTGCGAAGCGACACGTGTTGTTCGGAGGGGCAAAGATGGCGTCGGACAAATCCCGCCCGACCTTGGCGGCGCTTACGTCGAAGGCGGCGGACATTTCGATGTCGTTGACTCGATAGCCACCGAGATCGAGAGTCATCAGCCCGGGCGGCGGCTCATTAGCGTGAGCATCGGCATAATAGCTTACACCTTGCACGAAGGATGAAGCGCAATTTCCAACACCGGCAATCGCCACCCGCAGCTTTTTCCCAGTCACGAAATTCTCCTCGTCCTGAAAATTTCCTTAATGAACCGGAATGGTATTTGTATCTTGGAAAAATAATTGATGGAAGATCGTCCAATCTGACCACGCCTTTTGGGTAAGGTGTCGAAAATCAAACGGCGGTGTTAACATTGACGCAACCACGCTTCTTTTCACGAAGCGAACATGACGATTTCCCACGCATGTAAGCGAAAATTTGCATTCCTTTAAAAATAAGAATCATGGGTATTCTTATCAATTTTATACATAACCAACACAATCAGAAATAGCAGTCGCAAACATCACCGTCCATCAGCGGAGGGGCTCGTGGGAGAATCCGTTCTTGTCACTGGTGGCGCCGGTTTCATCGGCCGCCACGTCGCCGGGGCACTCCTCGCCCGCGGCGACCGGGTTCGGCTTCTCGACAGTCTGATCGCGCAAGTCCATCCCACTCGGACGCGGCCCGACGAACTGGACCCGGACGTCGAATTGCTGATTGGGGACATACGCGACGAGGCCATGGTCGGCCGGGCGCTGGAGGGAGTGGATTCGGTGATCCACCTCGCCGCCGAGGTCGGTGTCGGCCAGAGCATGTACGCGGTGGGCCGCTACACCTCGGTGAACGACCATGGGACGGCCGTGCTCTTCCAGCGGTTGATCGACCGACCGGTCCGCCGGGTGGTGGTCGCCTCCTCGATGAGCATCTACGGCGAGGGGCTGTACCGGACCGCCGACGGCACGCCGATGGAGGACGTGGTGCGCGGGACGCGCAATCCCGACGGTTCCTGGGACCCGCTGGATTGCGACGGACGGCCGCTGATCCCCGTTCCCACGCCGGAAAGCAAGCGCCCGGCCCTGAGGTCCGTCTACGCCATCGGCAAATACGTGCAGGAGCGGCTGACCCTGACGCTCACCGCCCAATACGGGATGGAAGGGGCGGCATTGCGGCTTTGGAACGTCTACGGCCCCGGGCAGGCGCTGTCGAACCCCTACACCGGGGTGCTGGCGATCTTCGCCTCGCGCATCGCCAACGGTCAGCGACCGATGATCTTCGAGGATGGCCAACAGCGGCGCGACTTCGTGCATGTCGGCGACGTGGCACGCGCTGTCCTGCTGGCGCTCGACGAGTTAGCCGCCAATGGCGAGGTCTTCAACATCGGGTCCGGCGAGGACCGCACCGTGGAGGAGGTGGCGCGGCTCCAGGCCGCCTCGATGGGCCGGCCCGACCTGACGCCGGAGATCACCGGCCAAGCCCGCGCCGGCGACATCCGCCACAACATCCCCGACCTGGGCAAGGCGCGGACGGTCCTGAACTACGAACCGCGGCAGGATTTCGCCGGTGGGCTGGCCGAACTCGCCGAATGGGTTGCCCGGCAGGAGGCGCAGGACCGCGTCGTCGAGGCCCGGAGCGAACTCGAAGCGCGGGGGCTGGTGGCATGAACCGCCGGACCGGACCGGCCTTGGTGGAGGCGACGTGATGCGTGTGGCGTTGGTCAACCCGGCTTGGACCTTCGCGCACAGCATCTATTTCGGCTGCCGCGAGCCGCATCTGCCCCTCGAACTGGGCTACGGCAAGGCGCTGCTGGAGCAGGCCGGACACGAGGTCCTGCTGCTCGACGGGCCGTTGACCGGACTGTCGAACGGCGAACTGGCGGATCGGGTGGCCGGCTTCGCACCCGGCATGACCGTGGTGACGACCGCGCCGACCTACCTGTTCTGGCGTTGTGCCCCGCCGGAGCTGCGAATCCCCCGTGATTTCCTGCTGGCACTGAATGGACGCGGCGGCCGGACCGTCGCGGTGGGGCCGCATGGATCGACCACCCCCGGTGCAGCCCTGGACAAGCTGGGCGTGGACGTTGTCGTGCGGGGCGAATGCGAGGAGATCGTGAGACGGCTTGCCGACCGGTTGGACTCCGGCCAGCCGGAGTTGGACGGCGTTCCGGCGCTGGCCTTCCGCGGCGGCGGCGGAACCGTCGTCACCGGCGGCCCGCACGCTGGCCGCTTCGTCGATCTGCCGGCGCTGTCCTGGCCCGCCGAATGGCTGAACCGCCATCACCACCATCACCACCGCTACGGCACCGAACCGCTCGGTGCGGGGGCCGAAGTCGAGGCGTCGCGCGGTTGCCCCTACACCTGTTCCTTCTGCGCCAAGATCGACTTCCGCGATCAGTACCGACGCCGCGACACCGCCGTCGTGCTGGAGGAGATCGATCGGCTGACCGCCGCCGGCGTGCGCTACGTCTATTTCATCGACGAGATCTTCCTGCCCCGCCGTGATCTGTTGGAAGCGCTGGTGGAGCGTCCGGTCGAGTTCGGCATCCAGACCCGCATCGACCTGTGGAAGCCCGATCTGCTGGATCTCCTGGGGGCCGCCGGCTGCGTGTCGATCGAGGCCGGGGTGGAAAGCCTGACCGAGAAGGGCCGCGCGGCGCTCGACAAGAACTGCCGCATGAGCACCGACGCGCTGGCCGACCGCCTGATCCACGCCCGGCGCAGCGTGCCCTTCGTCCAGGCCAACCTGATCGCCATGGCCGGCGACGACGCCGGGCTCGTCGCGCGATGGCGGGAGAGGCTGCACGGTGCCGGCGTCTGGGCCAACGATCCGGTGCCGCTCTACCCCTACCCCGCTTCGCCCGATTACCGCCGCCTGTGGGGCGAACCGGACGACCGGGCATGGGAAAGGGCGCACGAGCACTATCTGCGCCAATTCGCGCGACTGAGCGACATTCAGGAGGAGGAGCCCCTGCCCTTGCATGAGCTGGAGGCCGCATGCGGTTGCCGGTGACGCCCCCGGCAGCCCCCGCGCATCCAGCCCCCGCGCATCTGTTGATGACGGCGGACAGCGTGGGCGGAGTGTGGACCTACGCGCTCGACCTCGCGCAGGAACTGGCGGCAGGCGGCCTGCGCGTTACGCTGGCGGTGCTTGGGCCGTCACCGCAGGATGACCAGACCGCGGCGGCGCGCGCCATCCCCGGCCTGGAGCTGATCGACACCGGCCTCCCGCTGGACTGGATGGCGGAGGACCCGGCCGCGATCCGGCGCGGTGCCGAAGCGCTGGGAACGCTCGCTCAGCGGTTGGAGGTGGATCTCGTCCACCTCAACAGCCCGGCCCTGGCGGCGGACGCCGGATTCACGGTTCCGGTCGTGGGGGTCTGCCATTCCTGTCTGGCGACGTGGTGGGCCACCCTGCGCGGCGGCGCCCTGCCGGGCGACTTTCTCTGGCGGATCGAGGTTCTGGCGCGGGGCTACCAAGCCTGCGATGCGCTGGCGGCGCCGAGCGCCGCCTTCGCGCAGGCCACCGCCGCCGCCTATGGTTTGCCGCCACCGGTCGTGGTGCGCAACGGACGCCGTCCTCCTCCAGGCGGTGGGCCGGGCGGACGGGAGCGTTTCGTCTTCACCGCCGGACGCTTGTGGGACGATGGAAAGAACATCGCAACGCTGGACGCGGCGGCGGCGCTGCTGGAGGCACCGGTGGTCGCCGCCGGCTCGTTGGAGGGTCCGGGCGGGCATCGCCGGAGCCTGTGTCACGCCACGGCGCTCGGGCGCCTGGATGCGGCGTCGGTCGCGACGTGGCTGGCACGGGCACCGGTCTTCGCTTCCGCCGCGCTCTACGAACCGTTCGGCCTGACGGTGCTTGAAGCCGCGCAGGCCGGCTGTGCGCTGGTGCTGTCGGACATTGCGACCTTCCGCGAGCTGTGGGACGGCGCCGCACTCTTCGTGGAGCCGAGGGACAGCGCAGCCCTCGCCGCAACGATCCGCCGCCTGCTGGACGATCCGGGGGAGGCGGGGCGCCTCGGCGAGGCGGCGCGGCTCAAGGCCGGGCAATACGGCATGGAGTCGATGGCCTCCGGCATGCGCAGTCTCTACCGCAGCGTGCTGGCCCGCCACACTTCCACCCCCTCCTGCAAGGAGGCCGTCGCGTGAAGATCGTCTATTTCACCCATTCGCTGGCGTCCTGCTGGAACCACGGCAACGCCCATTTCCTGCGCGGCGTCCTGAGGGAGCTGATCATCCTCGGCCATGAGGTCCGCGTCTTCGAGCCGGAGGGCGCATGGAGCCTGCGGAACCTGCTGGCCGATCATGGCGAAGCGGGGCTGGCGCCCTACCGGACCGCCTATCCGGAACTGACCTCGCTGACCTTCACGGCCGATGCCGACGCGGCGGCGCTGTGCGACGGGGCCGATATGGTCATTGTCCATGAATGGAACGACCCGGCTCTGGTCGCGGCGGTGGGCCGGGCGCGGGCGCAGGGCGGTCGCTTTCTCCTGCTGTTCCACGACACGCACCATCGCGCGGTCAGTGATCCGAAGGCCATCTCCGCCTTCGATCTCTCCGGCTACGACGGCGTCCTGGCCTTCGGCGAAACTCTGGCCGCCGTGTACCGGCGCTGGGGCTGGAAGGATCGGGTCTTCGTCTGGCACGAAGCCGCCGACATCCGGCTGTTCCACCCGCCGTCCGGAGCGGAGCGGCGCAGCGGAGCGGTGTGGATCGGCAATTGGGGCGATGGCGAGCGGACGAAGGAGCTGGGGAGCTTTCTGTTCGCTCCCACCCGCGCCGCGGGTCTGCCTCTGGACGTCTATGGCGTGCGCTACCCCGCCGAAGCCCTGGCGACGCTGAAGCGGCACGGCATCGCCTACAAGGGCTGGCTGCCCAACGTCCGCGCCCCCGCGACCTTCGCCCGCCATCGGGTCACCGTTCATGTGCCGCGCCGTTTCTACGTCGAATCCCTGCCAGGCATCCCGACCATCCGCGTGTTCGAGGCGCTGGCCTGCGGCATCCCATTGGTCAGCGCGCCGTGGAGCGATTGCGAAGGCCTGTTCCGACCGGGAACGGATTTCCTGGTCGCCCGCGACGGTGCCCATATGACCGCCCATCTGCGTGCCTTGGACAGCGACGTCGACCTCCGCGCGGCGTTGGTCCGCAACGGCCTGGAAACGATCCGCGCCCGCCACACCTGCGCCCACCGTGCCAGTGAGCTGCTCGCCATCGCCGCCGCTCTGGCTGGCACGCCCACTCCCTCTTCGATGCTGGAGCCTGTCCGATGAAGATGGCCTTCTACGGTTCAAGCCTGCTTTCCTCCTACTGGAACGGCGCCGCCACCTACTATCGCGGCATGCTGAGCGAACTCGCCAAGCGGGGTTGGAACGTCACCTTCTACGAACCGGACGCCTTCGACCGCCAGAAGCACCGAGACATCGAGCCACCCGGCTGGGCCAGCGTCGTGGTGTACGAGGCTACCGCCGAAGCCTGCCGCACCGTGATCGCCCGCGCCGCCGAGGCCGACGTGGTGGTGAAGGCGAGCGGCGTCGGCGTCTTCGACGAGGAGTTGCTCGATGGCGTGATGGATGCCGCCAGTCCCAACGCTCTGCGTGTCTATTGGGATGTCGACGCTCCCGCCACCCTGGCCGAGCTTCGGCAGGCGCCGGACCATCCCCTGCGCCACCGGCTGCCGCGGATCGACGCCGTGCTGACCTATGGCGGCGGCCCGCCGGTGGTCGCGACCTACGAGGCGATGGGCGCCCGCCTGTGCCGCCCCATCTACAACGCGCTGGACCCGGCGACGCACCAGCCGGCACCTCCCCAACCGCAGTTCGCCGCCGATCTCAGCTTTCTTGGCAACCGGCTGCCCGACCGCGAGGAACGGGTGGAACGCTTCTTCCTGGAGCCCGCCGCGCACAACCCGCAAGGGCGCTACATCATCGGTGGCAGTGGCTGGGAGACGAAGGGGCTGCCGGCCAACGTCACCCACATCGGCCATGTCGGCACCGCCGACCACAACACCTTCAACAGCTCGGCGCTGGCGGTTCTGAACATCGCCCGCGACAGCATGGCCGAGGTCGGCTTCTCGCCCGCCACGCGGGTGTTCGAGGCCGCCGGAGCGGCGGCCTGCCTGATCACCGACGCTTGGACGGGGGTCGAATGGTTCCTCACCCCGGACGAGGAGATCCTCGTCGCCCGCGACGGCCAGGACGTGACCGATCATCTGCGCGCCCTCACCCCGGCCCGTGCCCGCGCCATCGGCGACGCCGCGCGGCGTCGCGCCCTTGCGGAACACACCTACGCGCGGCGCGGCGCGGAGGTCGACGTGTTGCTGCGCGACGCCCTGGCGGCGCTGCGGGAAAGGAGCGCGGCGTGAAGCTCGTCGTCCTGGGGCTGAGCCTGTCCTCTTCCTGGGGCAACGGCCACGCCACCACCTTCCGCGCCCTTCTCAAGGCGTTCGCCGCACGCGGCCACGACATCCTGTTCCTGGAGCGCGACGTTCCCTGGTACGCGCAGAATCGCGATCTCGCCGATCCCGGCTATTGCCGGCTGGCCTTCTACGAGGATCTCCCTGGCTTGCGACGGTGGGCCGGAACGGTCGAGGAGGCCGACGCGGTGCTCGTCGGTTCCTACGTGCCCGACGGCGTCGCCGTCGGCCGCTGGGCGCAGGAAACCGCGCAGGGGATCGTCGCCTTCTACGACATCGACACGCCGGTGACCCTGGCGAAGCTGGAACGCGGCGATGAGGAGTATCTCTCCCCTGCCCTCATTCCCGGCTATGACGTGTATTTCTCCTTCACGGGCGGACCGACGCTGAAGCGGCTGGAATCCCGCTACGGCTCTCCGGCGGCGCGCGCGCTCCATTGCTCCGTGGATGCCGACGCCTACGCGCCCCTGCCCACGCCCAAGCGCTGGGATCTGAGCTATCTCGGCACCTACAGCCCCGACCGGCAACCGACGCTGGAACGGTTGCTGCTGGAGCCGGCCCGGCGTGCGCCGTTGCTGCGCTTCGTCGTCGCCGGTCCGCAATACCCCGACGGGATCGCCTGGCCCGGAAATGTCGAACGTCGGCATCATGTTCCTCCAGCCGAGCATCCCGCCTTCTATGCGGCCAGCCGCTTCACCTTGAACGTGACGCGCGAGGACATGATCCGCGCCGGCCACAGCCCCAGCGTCCGGCTGTTCGAGGCGGCCGCCTGCGCCACTCCGATCATCTCCGACTGTTGGGACGGCCTCGACGCGCTGCTGGAGCCGAACCGGGAGATCATCCTCGCCCACACGTCCGACGACGTTCTGCACGCCCTTCACCAACTGGACGAGGACACCCGCCAAGCGATGGGCGCAAGGGCGCGGCAGCGAATCCTGAAACACCACACCGCCGCGCATCGCGCGGAAATGTTGGAACGGGAACTGGAGTGCGCGATGCGAAGGGCCGGCCACAACACCAGTGCGGCACTGCCCTTTCAATGATGCGGCGCAAACAGCCCATCACGGCTCCCGGTCCGTGGGCTTCTTCGGAGACTTCTTGGCCTCGATCTGGTCGAGCACCGCTTCGGGGGCGACATCCTGCTTGATGATGTCCAGATCGGAGTCAACGTCCGTCTTCACCCCCATGTGATCGGCCATGGACGACACCAGGGCCGTCAGTTTGGTGATTTCGTGCTCCGCCAACAGGCTGATTTGCAGATCGAGATCAGCCCGCTTGCTGGCGACCTCGGACATCCGATTCTGGCTGATGAGCACGAAGGTGGACAGAAAGATGGCCTCCACGGACGCAATCATCGCCAGGACGACGAAGGAGGGATCCCAGCGCGGAACGCCGGGCACCCACCCCAGGTTGGCGATGATCCAAAAACCAAAGAATGCCAAATGCAGATAAACGAACGTCATGCTGCCGGTGAAGCGGGTGATCGCGTCGGCAATCCGCTCCTCCGCGGTCGCCTCGACCTCCTCCCGTTCCCTGCGCTGGTGCAGCGCCTGGATGTTCCGCTCGAGCACGGCGCTCAAGCCGGGGGATGGTGGCGGGTAGGTTGGTGGGCTTGCGGACGTCTCCGCGCGATCTCCGCCATGCTGGGACGGTTGTGTGTTCATGGCGTCTGCCTTGCCTAGGGTCCGGACCCATAAAGAGCCTTTCCTGAAGGGAACCGTTGTGATTCAAAGCCCAGGAAAGGGGCTTTGTGATG